>NZ_BAAASR010000050.1:0-33006 GCF_039532985.1 Streptomyces gobitricini
GCCGGGCGCGCCGCCCCGGGCCTCCCGCGCCGCCCCGCGCCCCGGCCCCGGCGCGGCTGTGCGCGTGTCTCCGCCCCGCCCCGGACCCGCCCCGCCCCCGGACCCGCCGCGCGCCCCGCCGTCGCTAGGCCGCCGGCAGGGTGAGCGACCACGCCGAGGGGCGCAGCGTCCAGGTGCGGGTCCACACCGGCCCCGTCACCAGGGCGTCCGCCCGGTAGCGGTACGACGCGCCCGAGACGGTGACCGCCGTGGCCTCCGCCCGCACCGGCTCCGCCGCCCGGGGTCGGACGACGACCTCGGCGACCCCGTCCCGGGACCGTACCGTCACGCCCTCCACCGGGTCGTCCAGGTCGCTCAGCAGCCGCCCGTCGGCCTCGACCCGCAGCCGGTGCGTCCGTACCTCCGGAACGGAAGGCGCCGGACGGACCAGCGTCCGCACCAGCGACCGGCAGGTGTCCCACACCGACGGCGGCTCGACCACCGTCAGACCCGAGGGCCCCGCCGGGATCCGCAGCCCCCGCACCACCACGCCGTCGCTGTCGTCGACCAGCAGGTCCAGCCGCCGCGCCGCCCCGTCCAGCACCGCCCGCGCCGCGGGCACCGCGCCGAGCGGCACACCCAGCGCCCCGGCCAGCTCCACACCGTCGCGCGGCCCCACCGGGACCAGCGACAGCGCCCTGTCGGCCGGCTCCCGCTCCCGGTGCAGTTGCGCCACCGCCCGCAGCAGCGCCCGGTCGTCGCCTATGACCACCGGCCGCCGCGAACCGCGCCGCGCGAGGGCCCGGGCGAACTCCGCCGGGGAGTCGGGGAGGCACACCCGCACCCGGGCTCCGGCGCAGAGGACGTCCTTCGCGATCCGTACGGATTCGCCGTCGTTCCGGCGCGCTACCGCGTCGATGACGACCAGCAGCTGGTCGGGAGCCGACACCTCGGTCCTTCCTCGGGTAGCATCTTTGTGCAAGAGCCCCTTGCGCGATTGCGCCAGGGGCTTCGTCTATTCCGGGGCACCCGGTCCGACGGCTCAGGCTGTGTCGTACACCGTCGTACGACGTCTGTACTGCCCCTGGCCTTGGACATGCCCCGCCCGGAAGGGGTGTACGCCTGTGCCCGCACTTGTGCTGCTCGGTGCTCAGTGGGGTGACGAGGGCAAGGGAAAGGCCACCGACCTCCTCGGTGGATCCGTTGATTACGTGGTGCGTTACCAGGGCGGCAACAATGCCGGCCACACGGTCGTCGTGGGCGACCAGAAGTACGCGCTGCACCTTCTCCCTTCCGGAATCCTCTCCCCGGGGTGCACCCCGGTGATCGGGAACGGAGTCGTCGTCGACCCGGCGGTCCTGCTCTCCGAGCTGAGCGGACTGAACGAGCGCGGCGTCGACACGTCGAAGCTTCTGATCAGCGGTAACGCGCATCTGATCACGCCGTACAACGTCACCCTCGACAAGGTGACGGAACGGTTCCTCGGCAAGCGCAAGATCGGTACGACGGGGCGGGGCATCGGCCCCACGTACGCCGACAAGATCAACCGCGTCGGCATCCGCGTCCAGGACCTCTACGACCAGTCGATCCTCGAGCAGAAGGTCGAGGCGGCGCTGGAGCAGAAGAACCAGCTCCTCGCCAAGGTCTTCAACCGCCGGGCCATCGAGCCGGGCCGGATCGTCGAGGAGATGCTCCAGTACGCGGAGCAGATCAAGCCGTACGTCGCCGACACGACCCTGATCCTCAACAACGCCATCGACGAGGGCAAGGTCGTCCTCTTCGAGGGCGGTCAGGGCACCCTCCTGGACGTCGATCACGGCACGTACCCCTTCGTGACCTCCTCCAACCCGACCTCCGGCGGTGCCTGCACCGGCGCGGGCGTGGGCCCCACGAAGATCAGCCGGGTCATCGGCATCCTCAAGGCGTACACCACCCGGGTCGGCGCCGGGCCGTTCCCGACCGAGCTGTTCGACGAGGACGGCGAGGCGCTGCGCCGCATCGGCGGCGAGCGGGGCGTCACCACCGGCCGTGACCGCCGCTGCGGCTGGTTCGACGCGGTCATCGCCCGGTACGCCACCCGCGTCAACGGCCTGACCGACTTCTTCCTCACCAAGCTCGACGTCCTCACCGGCTGGGAGCAGATCCCGGTCTGCGTCGCGTACGAGATCGACGGCAAGCGCGTCGAGGAGCTGCCGTACTCGCAGACGGACTTCCACCACGCGAAGCCGGTCTACGAGTACCTGCCCGGCTGGTCCGAGGACATCAGCAAGGCGAAGACCTTCTCCGACCTGCCGAAGAACGCGCAGGCGTACGTGAAGGCGCTGGAGGAGATGTCCGGGGCGCCGATCTCCGCGATCGGTGTCGGCCCCGGCCGTACCGAGACGATCGAGATCAACTCCTTCCTCTAGGCACACCCGCCCAGGGCCCGCGACGGGGAGCCCGGCCACTTCTCCTCGGAGAACCGGCCGGGCTCCCCGTCCGCGTCCACCCCCGTACACCGGCCGCCGGTCCGTGCCCCGGTCTCGCCGGATCCGCGGGCCCGCGGACGCGTCATCCGCGGGCTCGCGGAGGCGCCGCCAAGCCGTGCACCCGCGGTCTGACAAGCCGCAGGCCGTGCGCTCGCGGCCGGACAAGCAGGATGCCGGTGGGCTCGGGCAGGCCCCGGTGGACCGGCCCGGGACGTGCCCGGCGGCCGCCGCCGCTACTCCTCGCCGCAGACCCGCAGCCCCTCCGGTGTCGCGCAGGGCAGGTGCCCGTGCGTACGGATGACGTCCTGGCCGGCGCCACGGCTGAGGTAGGTGAGGAAGGACGAGGTGAGCGAGTCGGCGGGCGGTTGCCCGTAGGTGTACGCGTACTCCAGCTCGCGGTAGGGGTACGGGTACGCACCCGCGCCGATCTCGTCGACGTCCGCGCCGTGCCCGTCGATGGCGAGCCGGTGCAGCCCGCGGAGGTCGCTGCCCGAGCGGACCTCGCTGTACCCGATGGCGCCGGGCAGCCGGGCCACGGTGTCCAGTACCTGCTCGGTGCTGTCCAGCTCGCACCGGACGACGGCCGCCTCCGCGTCGTCCTTCGTCGTGCAGTCCCGTGAGGACTGGGCCGGCTCGTTGCGGCCGAGGACGCGGCGCTGGAAGACCTCCCGCGTACCGGAGTTGGCGTCCCTGCTGACGAGCAGGACGGGCAGGGCGGGCCCGCCGAGCTGTTTCCAGTCGGTGACCTCGCCGCGGTAGAGGCGTCCGATGTCGGCGAGGGAGAGCGTGGTGACGGGGACCTCGTCGTTGACGACGAGGGTGAAGAGGGAGAGGGCGACGCGGCTCTCGCGCAGCTGCGGGTAGCCGCCGGGCTTGGGTCCGTCGGACAGGGCGATGACGGCCGGCGCGCCGGACTTGCTCCTCGCGCCCCGGTCCGCGAGCTCGCGTATCCCCGCGGTGCTGCCGTGGGCGTCGACGTGGACGGTCGCGCCGGGGCAGTCCTTCTCGTACTTCTCCGCCGCCTCGCGGGCGACGGGCGCGAAGGCCGTCGAGCCGGTGACGGTCAGGGTCCCCCTGGCGCAGCCCATGGGCGGCGGTGAGTCGTCCCGTACGACGATGATCGCGGCGAGCGCGATGACGCAGGCGGTGAGGACGACGGTCACCGTGCGGGCGGCCCTGCTGAAGAGCGGGGGCTTCTCGTCGGGGGTCGCGGCGCGGTTGGGCCGCACCTTGCCGTCCCGGATCCCGCCGGTGACGGTGACCGGGCTGCCGACGCCGGCGCCGGTCAGCAGCACGAGGAGCTTGAAGTGCTCGCCGCGGTTGAGGGGGACGCGGGGGAGGTGGATGGTGCCGTCACGGTGCTGGAGTCCCGCTGCGGCGGTGAAGTGCTCCATGAGGTGGTCGGCGCCGGGGGACTGGGTGACCGCGATGGCCCGCACGGTCCGGTCGGTGAACTCCACGGTGAGGCCGTGCGGGCCGCGGGCGGTGTAGTCGTCCCCGACGATGGACTGGGCGCCGTCGTTCTCGACGCGGAGCAGGACGAGGGTGGCGTCGGACATGTCGGGCGTCTCGCCGAACAGCCCGAGCCGTACGTTGGCGCGGGCGCCGTTGCGGGCGTCATTGCCGATGGGCGTGTCGAGCTGGACGCGGTGACCGATCCTCTTGCGGCGCGGTACGCGGCGCTCGTACCAGAGCATGGCGGCCGAGACGAGGACGCCGAGCAGGGCCGTGGCGACGGCGATGACGTTCTCGGGATTCAGCCACTCCACGCGCCTCACGGTAGGGACGTCATGTCCCGAACGCGCGCTTCCGGCACAGGTGTTCGCCCAGTGTTCAACCACGGCGAGCTCTGGTCCAGACCTTGACAGGTACAGACCATTCGCGCAAGCGTATGGTGCCATCCCCCACGAAAGGGCAACCCCCATGGTGCGACGCCTGTTGACCTCGCTCGCCGCGCTCGCGGCACTCGCCATGGCCATCGGCCTGGCCGTCGTCCTTCCCGCCTCCACCGCGTCGGCCGCCGAGTGCGCGGCGCCCTGGAGCTCCTCCACCGTCTACACGGGCGGCAAGACCGCCTCGTACAACGGCCGTAACTGGCTGGCGAAGTGGTGGACCCAGAACGAGCGCCCCGGGTCCTCGGACGTCTGGTCCGACCAGGGCGCGTGCGGGAGCGGCGGCCCGGGACCCTCCCCGTCCCCGACCCCCTCCGGCTTCGTGGTGAGCGAGGCGCAGTTCAACCAGATGTTCCCGAACCGGAACTCCTTCTACACCTACAGCGGCCTGACCGCCGCGCTCAGCGCGTACCCCGGCTTCGCCAACACCGGCAGCGACACGGTGAAGAAGCAGGAGGCCGCCGCCTTCCTCGCCAACGTCAGCCACGAGACCGGCGGCCTGGTGCACATCGTGGAGCAGAACACCGCCAACTACCCGCACTACTGCGACCGCAACCAGCCCTACGGCTGCCCGGCCGGCCAGGCCGCCTACTACGGCCGCGGCCCGATCCAGCTCAGCTGGAACTTCAACTACAAGGCCGCCGGTGACGCCCTCGGCATCGACCTGCTCAACAACCCCCACCGCGTCGAGCGCGAGGCGCCCATCGCCTGGAAGACCGGCCTCTGGTACTGGAACACCCAGAACGGCCCCGGCACGATGACGCCCCACAACGCCATGGTCAACGGCGCCGGTTTCGGCCAGACCATCCGCTCCATCAACGGCTCCCTGGAGTGTGACGGCAAGAACCCGGCACAGGTCCAGAGCCGCATCAACAACTACCAGCGCTTCACCCAGATCCTGGGTGTCCCGACGGGCTCGAACCTGAGCTGCTGAACGGGACGGGTCACCGGGCGGGAGCGGCCACTCCGAGGAGGGGTGGCCGTTTCCGCTGAACGCGTTCGAAAAAGGGTGTTGTGGCGGGTGGGACGGCTGTTACGCTCCGATCCTCTTGCGGGTGGGTAAGCGCGGCCAGGGGGGTCGGGCGGGAACAGTGGCGGTGAACTGCCGCGGCACCATCCCGCACAGGTTCCTGGGGAGGGATCCTTGCATCGTCATGCCCTGACGCGCTCCGGTGCGTCGGTCGTGCTAACCGTCACCCTGGCCGCCACCCTCGTGCCCCTGTCCGGCACGGTGGCGTACGCGGCCGACGACCCGGCCGCCGAAGTCGTCATACCCGCGCCCATCCGCTACCAGCCGCGCGCCGACACCGTCCAGGAGGCGGGCGCCGACGGCTTCCTGCACCTGCGGGAGGGCACCACGGGCACTCTCTGGACGCGCTACGCCACCGGCGAGACCACCCCGCTGACGGCCACCGGCGACGGGTACGGCGGCATGCGCGCGGCGCTCGACCCCGAGACGCCGGGTGTGCCCCGCACGGTGAGCATCAGCGCGCTGGGCACCACCGGGGTACGGAAGGTGGAGGTGCCCGAGGGCGCGACCTGGACCAAGGGGTTCACCGCGGACTCGGTGCTGGTGTCCAGGCCGGCGGTGGACGGTTCGCCGGCCGGGCTCGGAGTCGTACGGATGGCGGACGGCAAGCCCGTCGAGCGGCCGGTGACCGGTCTGCCCGAGGGCGCCACGTTGCGGGAGGGCGACGCCGCCTACCACCGGACGACCAAGGGCGCGGTGCTGTACCTGACCACGCCGGACGGCGCCGCCGGGAAGGAGTACCTGCTCGACTACGAGACCGCCGAGCTGCGTGAACTGCCCGGCCCCGCCGACGTGGACGTCATCCAGTTCGGCGACCGGCACCTGCTCGACGGGAACGGCGGCGACGCCCCGAACGACATCCGCACCGTGCCGCGCGACGACCCGATGGCCACGCCCGTGGTGACGAAGCTGCCGTCACCGCCGTACGGGTACAAGGCCGCGCCCGTCTGGCCGACCGTGATCGGCGACTGGATCGTCTTCGGCTGGTCGCCCGACAGCACGGTGACCACACAGCCCGGCGTGCGGCTCGACGCCGTCCCCGTGGGGGGTGGCGCGCCCCGCTCCCTGCTGCGGTACTCGTCCGCGCGGCCGCGGGTCGCCCCCGACGGCAGCCTGCTCGTCACCGGTGGCGCCGACGCGACCGACTGGGCGGTGCGCCGCATCGGCCTCGGCGCGGACGGCGTGCTGCGGGTGGCCAAGGTCGTGGACGTACCGGCCGCCTCCACGACCGTGGACGGCCTCACCCTGGGCGCCGGGGTGCTGCACTACCGGCCCACGTCCGACGGGCCCCCCTCCCCGGGGCTGTACCGGCACCTCCTGTCCATCACCGGAACCCCCACGGCGGACAGGCGGGTCCTGGTCCGGGGTTTGCCCACCCTGGTCGACGCGCTGGTTCCGCTCGGCAACGGCGAGGCGGCGCACCAGACGAACACCAGCGTCATCGGGGGCCTCTCGGGGGAGCACGCCGACGGGATGTACGGACGGCTGTCCGGCGGCTCCGGCCGGTACGTCGTGTCCGGCACCGCCACCACCCAGTACGTGGGCGACCTCCAGCGGCAGTTCGGTACCCGCTCCTTCAGCGGCAAGGCCGCGTCCGCGGTGTGGGGCACCACCGTCTGGCTGTCCGACCCCGCCAACCCCTCCACCGTCTCCTGGTACGACGTGAAGACGAAGGCGACGTCGCCGGCCCTCGCGATCGGCTCGGGCTGCACCCCCGACGAACTCCAGGCCGTGGGCCGGTGGATCTACTGGAGCTGCGCCCAGGGCGCCAAGGCGGGCGTCTGGGACCAGAAGACCCGGGTGAGCACCCCGGTGCCGTCCGGCGAGACGCAGCTCGGCGACGGGTTCCTGGTACGCGAGGACAAGGCGGCCGGGAAGCTCACGCTGACCGACTTCCACACGGGGGACCCGGCGGCCGTCACGACGACGGACTTCGCCTCGGTACCGGCCGGCGCCGACTGGTCCGTCGACAAGTTCGGCGGGCACGTGGCGTTCACGGACGCCGAGGAACGCATCCACATCAAGCCGGTGACCGTGCCGCGCTCCCCGATCGGGGTCATCGAGGAGCGCCAGGACACCACGGTGCTGAACGTCGCGAACGGCGGGGACAGGGGCTGGCACGGCTCCTGGCAGCTGTCGCGGCCCGCCCTCCGCACCAGCATCGAGTTCAGGAACCCGGCAGGTACGGCCGTGGCCGGCTGGAGTTCGGCCGATCGCTACGGGGCGCAGTCCTCGATGGCCTGGGACGGCAGGGGCTCGGACGGCGCCTTCGTGCCCGCCGGCCACTACACCTGGACGCTCAAGGCCGACCCCGGCGACGGCAGCGGCCCGCGCGCGGTGCGCACCGGGACCATCCAGGTCGCCGACGTGCACCTGCCGTTCCGGGACTACGACGGTGACGGCACCGGCGAGCTGTTCTCCCGCAGCGGCGGCGGGCTGAGCGCCCACGAGCCGGTGAAGGCCACCTCGACGACGTCCAGCGGCTGGACCGGCGTCAACCACGTCGTGCCCTTCGGCGACCTCGACAACGACGGCTGCAACGACGCCCTCACCCGCACCACCACGGGCGACCTCTACCGCCACAGCGCCAAGTGCGCCGGGGTCCCCGGTCCCACGAGCCCCAAGGCGAAGATCGGCGCGGGCTTCAACGCCTTCGACGCGCTGCTCAACCCCGGCGACATGACGGGCGACGGACGCCCCGACCTGCTGGCCCGCCAGCGCTCCACCGGCGACCTCTACCTGTACGCGGACAACCGGGCGGGCGGCGTCAGGGCGGGCGTCAAGATCGCCGGCAAGTGGGACGGCCTCACGCTGATCGGCGCGGGGGACCTCGACGGGGACGGTCACGCCGACCTGCTCGCCCGCGACGCGGGCGGGGAGCTGTGGCGCTACCGCAGCACGGGCACGGGCGCCTTCCTGGCCCGGGTGCTGGTGTTCGGCGACTGGGGAGCCGGCCGTGACGCCATCATCGGCGCGGGCGACATCGACGGGGACGGCAAGAACGACCTGGTCTCCCGCGACACCAACGGCAAGCTGCTGCGCAACAGCGGCAACGGCCAGGGCTCCTTCGGCCCCACGGTCCAGATCGGCTCCGGCTGGGGCGCGTATGGCGCGCTGCACTGAGCCTCACCCTGAGGGGTGAATTCGGCATATGACACAGGGGTGGCCACCGGCGGGTGGCCACCCCTTTTCGCGGTAAAAGCGCAGGTCGCGCCGGAGACCGGTTTTCGGGCCTTCGGTTTTCGAATGACCGTATGACTAAAGGGTGTTGATTGCGGAGTGCGCGGCGCGTGGCGCTACATTCGCGGCACAACAAACGAAACGCCCCCGCGATGCGCCAACATCCGGGGGCTCGACACCAGGACCTAGACCTCCCGATGCGTGTTTACCGTACCGCGCCCAGGCGCGCCTTCACCACGTTCAGCAACGCCCTCCTGCGCGACGCCACCATCTCGTGGTGCGCGGTGGGTCTCCTGACCTATCTCGTCAGCCTCCCCAACGGCGCCAAGGCGTCCATCCGCAAGCTCTCCGAGCAGCGCAAGGAGGGCCGCGACCGGATCGGCTCCGCCCTCCAGGAGCTGGAGGACGCCCGCTATCTGCGCCGGCTGACGCGCCGGGACGGCAGGGGGCAACTCCGAACGGAGTACGAGGTCTTCGACACCCCGTACGACCCCGAGGCCCCTGAACCCGCCGCGACCCCCGGCGGGGCGCCCGCCACCGGGCTCACCCCCGAAACGGCCGGAAACCCGGCCTCCGGTGACCCGGACCACGGCGTTCCTGGCCCGCTCCCTACGGGAGAAAAAACGGGGGTGAAAGAACCTCCCTCCCCGGCGATCCGGTTGCTCACCTCGCTTGGCCGCAGCGATCCGCGCCTCGCCCTCGGGGCGGGTGAGGCGGAACGGCTGAGGACCCTGGTCGAGGAGTGGTGGGCCGCCGGCGCCAGTGACGCCCTGATCCGCGAGGCGCTCACCTCCGGCCTGCCCGCGCGCGTCCATGCTCCCGCCGCCCTCCTGGCCGACCGTCTCCGACGCAAGAAGCCCGCACCGCGCCCGGCGGCCCCCGTGCGCCCCGAGTGCGGCGTCTGCGGCACGCCGGTGCCCGAAGGGGCGTCCTGCGCCCGCTGCGAACCCTCCGCACCGGCCGTCGCCGGCTTCGTCGCGGCGGCACTGCGAGGCGGTGCGTCGGTCCGACAGGTCCTGCGCCGCCGCTGCTGAAAGCTCCCGGCCGCCGATCGGTGGCCGGGTGAACCAAGAGAAGGAGCCGTAATGACCACATCGCTGGACCCGCCCGAGACGGTATACCGTCGGTATACTGTCGTCATGGCCGACACCACCGTCAAGGTTGATCCCGCTGTCCGTGACCGTCTCATGGTGCTTGCGCGGGAGCGGGGCACGACGATGCGGGACCTGATCGCCGAGCTGGCCGGGGCGACGCCCACCAAGGAAGAACTCCGGAAGCGGTACGAGGAGACAAAGGCGTACTGCGAGACGCACTTCGGCGTCACGCTCACGGACGAGGACCACGACCGCGCAGAGCAGGTCTGGCAGGAGCTGGAGGCCGGGCGGCCTGTGGACAGCCTGTGAGCCGGTCCACCGCTGTCGTGTACGACGAGTCCGCACTGCTGGCTCTGGGCTCGGGCGACGTCCTGGCGTCCCAGTTCATCGCGAACACCCAGCGTGACCCTACCCGGCACGTCTACGTCCCCGCCATGTGTCTTACGGCTGCCGACGGTGTCCGTAAGGGCCTCGCCGAGCATGTGGGCGCGCTGCCGGCCGCCGAGATCGTGGAGCTGGACTTCGCGGGCGTCTGTGCCGTAGGCGCGCTTATGCGGGACGGGGTGGAGTGGCGGCTCGGCCACGCGATCCATCTGTCACGCCCGACGCCGGACTGGCCGGCGGGCCGGCCGGTGCTGACGGCGAAGCCCGAGCTGTACGCGGACATGCCGCTCGTACGGACGATCAGGCTGCCCGAACAGCGCTGACGAGCTGATCGGTGCGGGGCCCGGAGCGCGCCCGGGTCCCGCGCGGCCTACGAACGCCCCTCAAGGATGTCCTTGAGGTGCCGCTCGTTCCTCGGCATCTCCTTCTTCGCCTGCGGGCGGGCGACGAGCGGCACGAGCATCTTGCCGATCCCGTGCGACTCGAAGTCCAGGTCCAGCGTCACGCGCGACCGCTCGCCGTCGCCGATCGGCTCGACCGTCCCGTGCATATGGCCCCGGACGGGGCCGTCGATCCCGTCCATGCGGAAGCTGCGCGGAGGGTCGTACTCGCGCATCTCCATGGTCATCGGCATCCGCCGACGGCCCAGCTGCCGGGTCACCCTGACCTGCGACCCCACACCCACGGGGGCGTCCCCTACCGCGGTGGCCGACACGGCGCTCTCCTGCCATTCGGACAGGTGGGACGGGTCGGCCATGTAGGAGAAGACGTCCTCGGGACGACGCGAGATCTCCACGCTTTCCTTGATCGCGGACATGTCGCCCCCTTTCGGGTCATTCCTATGAACAACCCTACTCGGCCCAGTCGAGAAAGGAGCCCCAGGCCGCCGGGGCGAGGGCGAGGGCGGGGCCGTCGGGGTTCTTGGAGTCACGGACGTGGACGGTGTGGGGACAGACGGCGACCTCGACGCACTCGCCGCCGCTGGGGCTGCTGTACGAGGACATGCGCCAGTCGAAGGCCACTTCGACGCAGTCGCCGCCGCTGTCACTGCTGTAGCTGGACTTGAACCACCGCAGGGTGCTGGTCATCTCTGCTCTCCTGCCAACCGTTCGATGAGGCTGAGCGATTCACGGGTGTCGAGGGCCTGTGCTCGGATCCTCGCATACCGCTGGCCGTAAGTACTCACCTTTGCTGGGTCCTTGATCAACAGGCTCTCATCTTGTGGCTCCAGGTACACGAGGTGGTCGTGCTCCGGGGTCTCTACCAGGTTCATAGGGCCCCGGCCGCCTGCATACTCCCCGCTCAGCCCGCAGTCCAGCGGCAGCACCTGAACCGTCACGTTCCGCCTCCGCGCGCACTCCGCGAGGTGCAGCAACTGCCCCCGCATGACGTCCTCGTTCCCGATCGTCCGCCGCAGCACCGACTCCTCCAGGACCAGCTCGATCAGCGCCACCGGCTCCCGCTCGAACAGCTCCCGCCGTGCCATCCGCGCCTCGACCAGCTCCTCCACCCGCCGATCCGGCAGCGGCGGGTATCCGCCGCCGATCAGCGCCCGCGCGTACTCCTCCGTCTGGAACAGCCCGTGCACCACCAGCGTCGCGTAGAGCGACAGGCTCACCGCCTTCTGCTCCAGCAGCGCGTAGTTCTTGAACTGCTCCGGATACTTGTCCAGCCGCACATACACCCGCGCCTGCTCGAACAGGCCCAGCCCGTCGCCCAGCGCCTTCTCCAACTGCACCAGCATCGCGTCGCTCGCGGGCTGGGCGCAGGTCTCCATGGCGCTGACCGCCGCGCCCGTGAAGCCGATCTCCTTGCCGAGCTGGTCCTGTGTCCATCCCTTCCGGACGCGCATCTTGCGCGCCATGTCCGCCACGAGTCGCGTCGCCGGACCCGCCGTTTCCTTGTTCTCGGTTCGCGCCAAAGTGCGTCACCGCCTCGATTCAACCGGTCTCAACCGGTCACAACCCGACCCCGCCGAATTCGACTGCCGTCGGACGCCGTTCCCGCAGGTCAACGCGGTTACGACGGGCTTCCGGCAGCCGTGGAAAACGCTAGCCGTGGCGGTCCACGATGTCCCCGTGAATGCGCCAGATTGCCACGCGAACATCGAATGGGTCCCGGCTTCCGGATTCCAACTCCGCAAGGCGGGAGTGCGATTCGACGCCGTACGCGTCGACGGGGACGACGGGCGCCGGGCCGCCGACCTCCTGGAGCACATGACCGGAGGCGACCCGGGCCCCGTCGTCATCGAGGCGAACGGGCGGCGGGGCGTGTACTTCCTCCTCCGGCCGGGCAGCACGGCGGGCCGCGCCTGGCCGTCCGGCGCGGTGCCGTTCAACGCGTGCCGGGGGACGGTGAGTTACGTACCGGTGCCCGCGCTCGGCGGGCACACCTGGCCGCTCGCGTGGCGGTGCCCGCCGACCGCCGCCGACCGCTTCGTCCACCCGTTCCTGCTGCACAGCACCCTGGTGGCGATCGAGCGGGCGACCGCTACGCCCGAGTCGCGATGACCACCGTGGCGTACAGGTCCTCGCAGGTCACCACGTGCGGGACGAGCCCGTCGCCGGCGACGACGGCTGCTGCGGCGGCGGCCTGCCGCTCGCTCGTCTCGAACAGCAGCTTTCCGCCGGGGGCCAGCCAGGCCGGTGCCTCGGCGGTCACGCGGCGCAGCACGTCCAGCCCGTCCTCGCCGCCGTCCAGCGCGACGCGTGCCTCGTGGACGCGCGCCTCGGCGGGCAGCAGCCCCACCTCCTCGGTCGGTACGTAGGGGACGTTGGCGAGCAGCACGTCGACGCGGCCCCTCAGCTCGTCCGGCAGCGGCTCGTACAGGTCACCCTCGTAGACCCGGCCCCCGGCCGCCGTGACGTTCCCGCGGGCGCACCGCACGGCGGCCGGGTCGATGTCGGCCGCGTACAGTTCGGCGCTCCCCAGCGCCGAGACCAGGGCGGCGCCCAGCGCGCCCGAGCCGCAGCACAGGTCGACGACCACGGCCCCGGGTGGGGCGAGGGACTCGGCTTGCGTGACGAGGAACTCGGTGCGGCGGCGCGGCACGAACACACCCTCGTCGACGGTGATGCGCAGGCCACGGAACTCGGCCCAGCCGACGACGTGTTCGAGCGGGAGCCCGGCGGCGCGGCGTTCGACCATGGCGTCGAGTTCGTCCGGTGTGCGGGCGGTGGACAGGAGGAGCTCCGCCTCGTCCTCGGCGAACACGCAGCCGGCGGCGCGCAGCCTGGTGACGGTGGTGGAGAGGGAAGGAGAAGCGGGTGTAGCGGACATGGAAAGCGGAAGCCTTTCGGGACGCCTGTGGGCGCTCCCGCGTGACTCGGTGAACCGTGTCCCTACGAGCCGTGGGAGGGGAGAGCCCGGCCTGACCTGGCGTTGATGGGTCTCACCTCCTCGGTAGATCTCCTGCTGGAGACGGCACACCCTACCCGACGGCGTCGAGCGGACACGTCTGACCTGCGGACACGTTCTGACGTGCCGACACGTAAGGACTTGCGGACACGTTCTGACGTGCCGACACGTAAGGACTTGCGGACACGTTCCGGCGTGCGGACGGGTTCCGACATGCGGACAGGTTCTGGCCTGCGGCAGATTCTGCCCCCCGGGCAAGTTCTGGCCCGCGGCAGGTTCTGGTCTATGGGGCTCCCGCGGCCGGCCCAGCGAGGGGCCCCGAGGCCGCGACCGCGTCCAGCGCTTCCGACAGACGCTCCAGGGCCGTCGCCGTCTCGGCGAACGCCTCCTCCCCGAGTTCGGCGGCGAGGCGGGTCGCCAGGTCCGCGTGGCCGGGCTCTATGCGAGCGACCGTCACCCGGCCCAGGTGGGTGGGGGCGAGAAGCTTGGCGCGTCGGTGGGCCGGGTTCGGCCGGTACTCGGCCAGGCCCTCGTGGACCAGCAGGTCCGCGATCCGCTGCACGCTCTGGCGGGTGATGCCCATCGCGCGGGCGATCCCCGAGACCGGCAGCGGCTCGGCCAGCACGGCCCCGAGTACCTGCCACCACGCGGCGGTGAGCCCGGCCGGCCTGGCCAGCTTCTCCGAGACGGCGAGGAACTGGCCGTTCAGCCGGAACACGCCGAGCGCCGTACGGCTGAGCAGGCCCTGCAACTCCTTCTCCACCCGGGTCACGAGTTCAGTTCCTCGAAGGCGGCTGGGTCCGAGTGGTGGAACAGCCGGTACCAGGCGTCCAGCCGCGCCCCCTCGAACGCGCCCATCTTGCCCAGGACTTCCCGGGCGAAGGCCACCGGCTCGGTGGGCCCGGCCGTGATGAGGTCCCCGTCGGTGACGGCGTCCGTGTCGACGTACCGCTCGCCACCCTTGTAGCCGGTGGCCGCCAGGTAGGACGACACCGCGCTGGTGTGGGGCCGGTCGTCGAGCAGGCCCTCGCGGGCCAGCCCCGCCGTCGCTCCGCATATCGCGGCCACCGGCACGCCCGCGTCGAGGAAGGCGCGCGCCATGGCGGCGAACGGCGCCAGGTCGTCACTGCTGTCCCACAGGTCGGCGCCCGGGAGGATGAGCAGCGCGCTGTCCTCGGGCCGCACGTCGGCCAGGGGCAGGTCGGGGGTGACGCGCAGCCCACCGAGGCTGGTCACCGGGTCGGTGGTGGGGCCGACCGTGCGGATGTCGTAGCCGCTGCGCGCCAGCCAGGCGGTGGCGTGCGCGGTCTCCCAGTCGGCCAGGGTGTCGTAGACGGCGAGATGAACGGTCTTACGAGGGTCGGTGCCGGTCATGGAGGCCTCCCGGGCGCACAGGTCTTCGGTAAGTGCTGCGGATTCCGTTCAATCGTTCGATCTATGACAGAATGCTGTCAGCACGACAGGGTGCTGTCAATACCCCTCCGGTGGCGGCGTCGCCCGACACCCTGCCGACCCCCGCGCCTTCCGCCATACAAGATGGCCATACCGGCGCCCACCAGCGCGTCCTTACCCTGGGCTGCATGACCCCTCATGCCGATCCCGCTGCCCCCGCCGACCCCGAGGCCGGCGCCGCCGTCAAGGCGGCCGACCGCGCGCACGTGTTCCACTCCTGGTCCGCCCAGGGCCTGATCGACCCGCTCGCCGTCGCCGGCGCCGAGGGGGCGTATTTCTGGGACTACGACGGAAACCGCTACCTCGACTTCACCAGCGGTCTCGTCTACACCAACATCGGCTACCAGCACCCCAAGGTCGTCGCCGCGATCCAGGAACAGGCCGCGAAGATGACCACCTTCGCGCCCGCCTTCGCCATCGACGTACGCTCCGAGGCCGCACGCCTCATCGCCGAGCGCACGCCGGGCGACCTCGACAAGATCTTCTTCACCAACGGCGGCGCCGAAGCCGTCGAGAACGCCGCCCGGATGGCCCGGCTGCACACCGGCCGCCCCAAGATCATGAGCGCCTACCGGTCGTACCACGGCGCCACCTCCACCGCGATCAACCTCACCGGTGACCCGCGCCGCTGGGCCTCCGACACCGCCTCCGCCGGTGTCGTGCGCTTCTGGTCGCCGTTCCTCTACCGCTCGTCGTTCTACGCCGAGACCGAGGCGCAGGAGTGCGAGCGGGCCCTCCAGCACCTGGAGGACACCATCGCGTTCGAGGGGCCGCGGTCCATCGCCGCGATCATCCTCGAAACCGTCCCCGGCACCGCCGGCATCATGACCCCGCCGCCCGGCTACCTCCCCGGCGTACGCGAGATCTGCGACCGGTACGGCATCGTCCTCGTCCTCGACGAGGTCATGGCCGGCTTCGGCCGCACCGGCGCGTGGTTCGCGGCCGAGCACTTCGACGTCGTACCCGACCTGCTGACCTTCGCCAAGGGCGTCAACTCCGGATACGTGCCCCTCGGCGGCGTCGCCATCTCGGCGGAGATCGCCGCGACCTTCGACAAGCGGCCCTACCCCGGCGGCCTCACCTACTCGGGACACCCGCTCGCCTGCGCCGCGGCCGTCGCCACCATCCGGGCCATGGAGGAGGAGAACGTCGTCGAGCAGGCCGCCCGCCTGGGTGAGGACGTCCTCGGCCCGGGCCTGCGCGAACTCGCCGAGCGGCACCCCTCCGTCGGCGAGGTGCGCGGCCTGGGCGCCTTCTGGGCGCTGGACCTCGTACGGAACAGGGAGACGCGCGAGCCGCTCGTCCCGTACAACGCCACGGGCGAGGCGAACGCCCCCATGGCGGCCTTCGGCGCGGCCTGCAAGAAGAACGGCCTGTGGCCCTTCATCAACATGAACCGCACCCACGCCGTCCCCGCCTGCAACATCACCGAGGCGGAGGCCAAGGAAGGCCTCGCCGCCCTCGACGCGGCGCTCGCGGTCGCCGACGAGCACACCGCGTAACCGCCTCCGTGCGCCCCCTCCGCCTGGCTTAAGGTGTCCAGAACCGGACGGAGGGGGCCAGAAGCCATGCCCGCGAGCGGAGCTGTGACCCGCAACACCCTGCGGCAGCAGATCGCGGACGCGCTGCGTGACGAGGTGCTCGCGGGGCGTCTCCAGCCGGGGCAGGAGTTCACGGTCAAGCACATAGCCGAGCAGTACGGGGTGTCGGCGACGCCCGTCCGGGAAGCGCTGGTCGACCTCACGGCACAGGGCCTGCTCGACTCCGACCAGCACAAAGGCTTCCGCGTCCACCGGTTCTCGGTCGACGACTACCGGGGCATGGTCGAGGCCCGCGCGCTCATCGTGGACGGCATCTTCCGGCGCCTGTGCGACCGGGTCGGCGCCCTGCACGCCCACGGGGCTCCGCTGGTCTCGGTACGGCGGCGGGCCGAGGAGGCGGCGAGGGCGGCGCGCGCCGGGGACCTGGACATCCTGATCGGGTACGACCTGCGGTTCTGGCGGGAGCTCAGCGGCTTCGTCGCCAACCGGTACATCGCCGACTTCCTGCACCGGCTGCGGGTCCAGGCCTGGGTGTTCGCCGTGCCGCACCTGCGTACCGCCCGCGAGCCCGGCGTCTGGCTGTGGAACGGCCACGAGGGGCTCGTCGACGCGGTCACGCTGGGCGACCCCGACGCGGTGATGGCGGCCATCGACGCGTACAACGAGCACTCCCTGCGGTGGGCCGACCACCTGGACGGAGTGCGCTGACGGCTCTTACCGCTCACGACGGGTGGGTATGGGATGTGCACCCGAGCCACGCACTACCCTGTCCCGACCGCCTGCCGTGAGCGACACCACGCACCGCCGTCGCCGTGAACCCGCCGCCGTGACCGCCGGAGCACCACCGCCGTGAACCCGCCGCCGTGAACCCGCCGCCGTGACGACCATCGTCGTGACCGCCGACCGCCGACCGTTTTGACTGCCGACTGCCGAGCGTCTTGATCGTCGATCGTGACCGTCCTGACCGCCGATAATTACCGCCTCACCCCTGCCGTAAGCGCGTAACTGAAGGAGAGCGAGTCTCCCTTGGCCTGTGACCTGTGGTTGGTCCCCCTCGTCGACGTGCTGTGCCACAGCCCCGACAACCCCTTCGCCGAAGAGATCGCCGTGTACGACAAGGCCCTCACCGAGGCGGGCCTGCCGGCCGTCCCCGTCTTCGCCTACATGCCGGGCCTGTCGGGCGACGTCGCGCCGGTGGCCGGGTTCGACTACGACGCCCTGCACTTCCTGCGCCGGGCCTACCTGCTCCAGATCTGCGGCCTCGCGGTCACGCCCGTCGACGAACTGGGCGGGGACTACGAGCAGCTGCTGGAGATGTTCGAGTCGACGGCCCAGCAGTCGCACCTGGTGTGGCACTACGACCACGCGGGCGCCTACGTGCCCGTCGACTTCCCCACGCCGCTGTCCAACGAGGAACTGCTGGCCGGCGGCGGCCCGCTGGGTTCCGCCCAGGGCCTGCTGCGGGAGCTGGAGTACGTCGCCCCGTCGATCGGCATCGACCCGGCGAACCCCCCGGCCGCGCCGCACCCCCCGACGCGCCCGACGGCCCTGGAGGAGCCCGCCGGGCCGATCCCGCACGACGACAGCCCCTTCGCCCGTGAGCGGCACGTGTGGCTCGGCCTCCACGCCGCCGCCACCCGCGGCCTGGGCCAGGGCTCCATGATCATCTTCAGCTGACCCGCCGGGGGCTCAGCGGGGCTCCGGCGGGCGCTGGCGCGGCATGTTGGGGCGGGTGCCCGGCGGGAGCGGGAACCGCCCGGCGGGGTGGCCGCCCTCCGTCCGGGGCGGCGCGCACGCCAGCGTCGACTGCATCACCAGCGGCGCCGGGCCCGACCGGAACTCGACCATCCAGTCCGCCGTCTCCGCCCGCACCAGCTCCGTCACGTCCTCCGAGAACCGCCGCAGCACGCCCAGACACCGCTCCGCCGCCTCGCTCGCCGTGCCCTCCGTCGGGCCCAGCACCTCCCGGATGCTCTCCGCCGCCCAGTCGAACTGGAGCGCCTGGAGACGCCGCTGCACCGCCTGTGCCGTCGCCACGTCCCGCATCCAGCCGGAGGTGAACCCGAAGTACCGGTCGCAGGCCAGGCACGCCGCCGCCAGCAGCAGGGACAGGTACCCCCAGCCCGACGCCCCGTCCAGCGCACCCGTCAGATCCAGCAGCGGCAGCCCGGCGCCCGCGATCGCGCCCAGCGCCGTACCGATCCGCAGGATCCGGGCGCCGCGGCGCTTCCACGCGCGGTCCTCCAGGTACCACTCGGCCGTACGCAGCGCATGGCTCTCGACCCAGCGGTAGAGCTCGTCCAGCCGCTCCGCCGGCTCGCCCCAGTCCCCGAGCGGAAAGGGCCGCCCGGTCAGATCGCCACCGGGGCCGCCGTACCGGTCGTGGCTGTCGCCCTCCCCCCGGGCGGGGCCCCCGGGCTGCATCTCCGGCTGGCTCACCGGGGCACTCCTCTGCGCTCTGCGTGACAATCCGTAACGTGCGGGCGGTGCGATGCGCGTGTGCGTACTGGTGCGCATGCCTTTCCTACCGCCGAATGGTGGGCCGGAAGCGCGGAATCCCGTTATTTCCGCCCGCAAGAGCGCCTTGATCAGCTAGGGGGCGCGCCAGGAATCCACTCCAAGGAGTGAAGCCTCGTGGATGGGGCAGACCCTCCGACGACCACGTAGGCTCGGCATACCGAATACTCATCGTCGAAATGCCAGGAGTGACCGTGATTCCCGGTGGTGGCCAGCCCAACATGCAGCAGATCCTCCAGCAGGCCCAGAAAATGCAGCAGGACCTCGCCCGCGCCCAGGAGGAGCTGGCGGGCACCGAGGTCGACGGGCAGGCGGGCGGCGGCCTGGTGAAGGCCACCGTGACCGGCTCCGGCGAGCTCCGTTCCCTGGTCATCGACCCGAAGGCGGTCGACCCGGAGGACACGGAGACCCTCGCCGACCTCGTCGTCGCCGCCGTCCAGGCCGCGAACGAGAACGCGCAGGCGCTCCAGCAGGCCAAGCTCGGCCCGCTGGCCCAGGGCCTGGGCGGCGGCGGGATCCCGGGCCTGGGTTTCTAGCCCCCGGCGGGCGCGGCTCGGGCCGGCCCCCGGAGGAACGGGCTCGGGCCGCCCCTCAGGGACGGGCTCCGGCACCCGCCCTTCTAACCCGTACGCAATGCAACTACCGTAAGCATCACAGCACTCCACGAGAGGCGTTCCGTTGTACGAAGGCGTGGTTCAGGACCTCATCGACGAGCTGGGCAGGCTGCCAGGCGTCGGTCCCAAGAGCGCCCAGCGGATCGCCTTCCACATCCTGCAGGCCGAGCCCACCGACGTACGCCGCCTCGCCCATGCCCTCCTGGAGGTCAAGGACAAGGTGCGGTTCTGCGCGGTGTGCGGCAACGTCGCGCAGGAGGAGCGGTGCGGTATCTGCCGGGATCCGCGCCGTGACGAGGCGGTCATCTGTGTGGTCGAGGAGCCGAAGGACGTCGTCGCGATCGAGCGGACGCGCGAGTTCCGTGGGCGGTACCACGTGCTCGGCGGCGCGATCAGCCCGATCGAGGGCGTCGGCCCGGACGACCTGCGGATCCGCGAGCTGCTGGCCCGTCTCGCGGACGGAACGGTCACCGAGCTGATCCTCGCGACCGACCCCAACCTGGAGGGGGAGGCCACCGCGACGTACCTGGCGCGCATGGTCAAGCCCATGGGCCTGAAGGTCACGCGCCTCGCCAGCGGACTTCCCGTTGGCGGAGACCTGGAATACGCCGACGAGGTCACGCTCGGGCGTGCTTTCGAAGGGAGACGACTCCTCGATGTCTGACGCCACTTTGCACGCGCACTCGCTGGACCCCGACAGCTTCGCGGTCCAGATCGCCGACTCGATCGAGTCCTTCATCGTCGCCACCACGGAGGTGGCCAAGGGTGACGAGCCCGACAGCGCGGTCCCGTTCCTGCTGCTGGAGGTCTCGCAGCTGCTGCTGACCGGCGGCCGGCTGGGCGCGCACGAGGACATCATCCCGGAGGAGCGGTACGAACCGGACACCGGCCCGGACGTGGACGTGGACGAGCTGCGGATGCGGTTCGCGACCATGCTCGACCCGGTGGACGTCTTCTCGGAGGTCTTCGACCCGTACGAGCCGCGCAAGGCGCCCGTGCCGTGCCGGATCTCCGACAACCTGGCCGACATCGTCATGGACCTCCGGCACGGGCTGGCCCACTACCGGGCGGGCCGCACCACGGAGGCCCTGTGGTGGTGGCAGTTCTCGTACTTCTCCAACTGGGGCCCGACCGCTTCGGCGACCCTGCGGGCCCTCCAGTCCCTCGTCTCCCACGTACGCCTCGACCAGCCGCTGGAGGAGCTGGACGGGCTCGACACGGACGAGGACCTGACGGAGGACGCCCTGGCGGAGGAGGCGGGCCGGGTGATGGCCCAGGAGATCCTCGGCCCGCTGGGCATGCGTACGGTCAAGTAACCGCCCCGGGCCCCCGGCCCCTGGCCGTTCCGGCCCCCGGACCTCTCGGGCCCCCGGGCCTCGGGCCCGGGGGCCTGCCGGGCCCCGGGCCTGCCGGGCCCCCGGCCTCGGGGCCTCGGGCCCCAAGCCACACGTTCCAGGCTCTCCACGCCCCCAGGGTCCGGGCCGGCCGGGCCCAGGCCCGCCAGGCCCAGGCCTCGGGCCCCCGGATCTTCAGGCGTCCAGCCTCCCGGACCCGGTCGCGCGGTCCGCTGCACGACCGGGTCCGCGTCGTCGCGGGGTGCCGCGCCCGACCGACCGGCCGGCCTCGCGGAGCGGGCGGGCACCCGGCGGAGTCGGCCTCCGGCGGGACGGGCCCTCCGGCGGGGACGGCCGTTTCGTGGTGCGTGGGGCGGCTGCCCGGGGCCGCCGGAACGGCCGTCCGGGGTGACCCGGCACACATTCCGCGTACGTCCGGCGGGGACGGGCAGGTACCTGGCCGAGCGGCCGTGAAGCGCCCCACGATGATCACGTCGTGAGCGGGACATCTCACGATGTGATATCGCGGGGGCGATTCACGGCCGCTCGTTAGACTGAGCTGACCGCAAACGGACTGAGCGAGGAGCGCACGTGGGCCTTGTCGTGCAGAAGTACGGAGGCTCCTCCGTTGCCGATGCCGAGGGCATCAAGCGCGTCGCCAAGCGAATCGTCGATGCCAAGAAGAACGGCCACCAGGTGGTCGTCGTGGTATCGGCGATGGGCGACACGACGGACGAGTTGATCGATCTCGCCGAGCAGGTATCCCCGATCCCTGCCGGGCGAGAGTTCGACATGCTGCTGACCGCCGGAGAGCGGATCTCCATGGCCCTGCTGGCCATGGCGATCAAAAACCTGGGCCACGAGGCCCAGTCGTTCACGGGTAGCCAGGCAGGCGTCATCACCGACTCGGTCCACAACAAAGCGCGCATCATCGATGTCACGCCGGGCCGGATCCGTACGGCGCTCGACGAGGGCAACATCGCCATCGTCGCGGGCTTCCAGGGCGTCTCCCAGGACAAGAAGGACATCACCACCCTCGGGCGCGGCGGATCGGACACGACCGCCGTCGCGCTCGCCGCGGCGCTCGACGCCGAGGTGTGTGAGATCTACACCGACGTCGACGGTGTCTTCACCGCCGACCCCCGGGTCGTGAAGAAGGCCCGGAAGATCGACTGGATCTCCTTCGAGGACATGCTGGAGCTCGCCAGCTCCGGCTCCAAGGTGCTGCTGCACCGTTGCGTCGAGTACGCACGCCGTTACAACATCCCGATCCACGTCCGGTCGTCCTTCTCGGGGCTCCAGGGCACGTGGGTCAGCAACGAACCGCGAGGGGACCGCAAGGTGGAGCAGGCCATCATCTCCGGTGTCGCCCACGACACGTCCGAGGCGAAGATCACTGTCGTCGGAGTGCCGGACAAGCCGGGCGAGGCCGCCGCGATCTTCCGCACCATCGCGGACAACGAGATCAACATCGACATGGTGGTGCAGAACGTGTCCGCCGCCTCGACCGGGCTGACCGACATCTCCTTCACGCTGCCCAAGTCGGAGGGCCGCAAGGCCATCGACTCCCTGGAGAAGCAGAAGGCCCTCATCGGCTTCGAGTCGCTGCGCTACGACGACCAGATCGGCAAGATCTCCCTGGTCGGCGCGGGCATGAAGACCAACCCGGGTGTCACGGCCGGCTTCTTCGAGGCGCTGTCCGACGCGGGCGTGAACATCGAGCTCATCTCGACCTCCGAGATCCGCATCTCGGTCGTCACGCGTGCCGACGACGTCACCGAGGCCGTCCGGGCCGTCCACACCGCCTTCGGTCTCGACTCCGACTCCGACGAGGCCGTGGTGTACGGGGGCACCGGGCGGTGACCAGCCGGTGACGAGCCGCAAGCCGACGCTCGCGGTCGTGGGAGCGACCGGGGCCGTCGGCGCGGTGACGCTCCAGATCCTGTCGCAGCACGCCGACGTCTGGGGCGACATCCGCCTGATCGCCTCCCCGGCCTCGGCCGGCCGCAAGCTGGCCGTACGCGGGGAGGAGGTCGAGGTCCTGGCGTTGTCCGAGGAGGCCCTGGACGGCGCCGACGTGGCGTTGTTCCTGGTGCCGGAGGAGGTCGCCGTCCAGTGGGCGCCGATCGCCGCCGCCAAGGGCGCGGTGGTGGTGGACACCTCGACGGCGTTCCGGGCGGACCCGGACGTCCCGCTGGTCGTCCCGGAGGTCAACCGCCACTGCGTACGCGTGCGCCCGCGCGGGATCGTCGCCTGCCCCGGCGACACCACGCTGGCGCTGATCGTCGCGGTGGGCGCGCTGCACGCCGAGTTCGGCCTGACCGGGCTCGTCGTCTCCGCGTACCAGGCGGCGAGCGGCGCCGGGCGCGGCGGTGTCACCGCGCTGCGCGAGCAGCTGTCGCTGGTCGCCGGTACGGAGCTGGGCACCTGCCCGGGTGATGTGCGCCGGGCCGTCGGCGACGACACGGGACCTTTCCCCGCCCCGCTCGCGCTGAACGTGGTGCCCTGGTCGGGTTCCCTCCAGGAGGGAGGCTGGTCCTCGGAGGAGCTGCGCGTCCGGGGCGAGACCCGCAGGGTCCTGGACCTTCCGAGCCTGCCGGTGGCGGCGACCTGCGTGCGCGTACCGGTCGTGAGCGCCCACTCGGTGTCCGTGCACGCCCGCTTCGAGAACGAGGTGTCGGTCGGGCGGGCGCACGAGATCCTGGCGACCTCCCCCGGTGTGGTGCTCTACGACGACCCGGCGGCCGGGGACTTCCCCACGCCGGCCGACGTCGTGGGCACCGACCCGACGTGGGTGGGGCGCGTACGGAGGTCGCTGGACGACGACCGGGCGCTGGAACTGTTCGTCTGCGGCGACAACCTGCGCAAGGGTGCCTCTCTGAACGCCGTCCAGATCGCGGAGGCCCTCGCCGCCGAGTTCTCGGGCTGATCCGCCGTAATCCATGGTGAACGGCGGGACAGGTCTTTGTAGGATCTGTGAACGCCCTGTGATCAAGTCTTCGGTCGGTGTCACTTGAACTAATGCGACAGCATGTTCGACGATGCTGTCGCCCTTGCTGCAACCGGTGGTCGGGCGGGAAGCGTCTACGCGGTCGCCCCTTCATGGCGCTCGCGACATTCGGGGCATTGGGGGAGAGCGGGTACGCATGAGGGCAAACGTCGCACCGTCAAAAGCGGCTGCGTGCGCGTACAACCCTGACGGGGGGAAGCGTGTCCAACAGGCGTGGCAGAGGTACTCGACATCACAGCGGTGGTTCCGTTCCGAGCCCGTGCGGCCGGAGCCGGGGTCGGCGTCGGCATGGGCGCGGTGCGCCCGCTCCGGCGGCCCCGTCAGCCCGGCGGCATGCCGGTGATCGCGCCCATGCCGGCTGCTAGGCGTACGACCCGCATCCCGTCCCAGCGCGGCGCCCTGAGCGCCGACGAGACGACGGTGACCGCGGGCACGACCGTCGATCACCTCACCGAGACCTACCGCGCCCACTACCGGTCGCTGCTGGGTCTCGCCGCGCTGCTGCTGGACGACACCGCCTCGTGCGAGGACGTCGTCCAGGAGGCGTTCATTCGCGTCCACTCCGCGCGGCGCCGCGTACGTGACCCCGAGAAGACGCTGGCGTACCTGCGCCAGACCGTGGTCAACCTGTCCCGGTCGGCGCTCCGCCGCCGCATACTCGGCCTGAAGCTGCTCTCCAAACCGATGCCCGACATGGCGAGCGCGGAGGAGGGCGCGTACGACCAGCTGGAGCGCGACGCGCTGATCAAGGCCATGCGGGGACTCCAGCGCCGTCAGCGCGAGGTCTTGGTACTGCGGTACTTCGCGGACATGACGGAGGCTCAGGTGGCGGAGACGCTGGGCATATCCCTCGGCTCGGTCAAGGCGTACGGGTCACGTGGCATCGCGGCGCTGCGCGTCGCCATGGAGGCCACGGCATGACGGAGCACAGGCACGGGTTCGAGCAGGATGAACCCGACGGACCGGACGGGCCGTTGAACGAGAACGACGACCGGACTGGGAACGGAATTGTGAGCAACGGGCCGGAAAACCACCTCCCGGACCACGATGAGTTCGGCGTCGACGAACTGGCGCTGCGCAGGATGCTGCACGGCGCGGTGCGGGACCTGCAGCCCACCGACGGCACGCTGGACCACCTCCGCCGCGCGGTCCCCGCCCGGCGGGCCCGCAAGCGCCAGGCCCTGGTGGGGGCGGCCGCGGCCGCGCTGCTGATCGGTACGGCGGTCCCCGCGTTCGTGCACGTCGCGAGCGCCGACGGCTCCTCCGACGACCGCCACGTGAACGCCGGCCACGGCGAGCAGGTGCAGGGCGGCACGGGTGAGGAGATCGGTGAGACTCCCGGCGGGCCGGGAGGCCCCAGCTCCGGGACCGGGCCGGGGACGAGCGGCGCCGACCAGGACGGGAAGGACGCCCCGGCCAGGCCCGGCGAGCCCGCGGCCGGAACCGCGGACGGCACCGTGGGCGGCACGGCGGCGCCGGACAGTTCGGCCCCGGACACCGTGCCACTGTGTGCGGCCGGCCAGCTCGGGGTGGCCGTCGCGGAAGCCGGCCGGCCCGATGCCGAGGGCAAGGTGTACGGGACCTTCCGCATCGCGAACGTCTCGGGCACCGACTGCTCGATCACCGACCCCGGCGGCGTGGCCTTCCGGACGACGGGTGCGGCGGACGCGGCGAGGATCACGGTCGTCGGCCACGTGGCGGGTGACCCGGCGACGGGTCTGCCCGACCCGGCCCAGGAGACGTCGGCGCCGCTGCTCCTGAAGCCGTCGAACTCGTACGAGGTGAGATTTGCCTGGGTGCCGAGCGAGACGTGCCCGGTGAACGGAGGCGGCGGCAGCGGCGGCACGGGCGATCCCACGGGCGGCGGCGAACCCTCGCCCGATCCGACGCCGTCGGCCGACGACACGGCGTCGGGCTCGGCCGACTCGGACGCCACGGCCCAGACGGCCATGGAGCCGCAGCTCGCCAAGGCGGACGACGGCGAGGGCACCCGCGCGGAGGGCAGCGTCACGGTCGCCCACACCGCGGAGCCGGGCGCCCCGTCGGCGGAGGCCACGATCCCGAACGCCTGCGCGGGCACCATCTACCGCACAGGCCTCCTGCCGACGCAGTAGGCCCCCGCGGCCGTGCCCCGGCCCCGCCCCGGCCCGGCGCCCCGGTTGACCTCGGTACGGGGCGGGCGGGCCGGGGTGACGGTGCTTGGCCGCGCTGCCGGCCCGGCACCCACCGCGCGGCAGGGCCCCAGGGCTCAGGCCCCACGTCGGCCCGGGTCGCCACCGGCCGGGCGCCGTGGCGACCCGCGGTTCCGGCCACGGCGGGCTCCCCAGGCCTCACGTGCTGCGCAGGCCCCGCCGCTCGGCGACTGCGCCCGCGAGGTCAGCGCCCCCGAGATGTCTACGCCCGCAGGGCGGAGGCACTCGCAGGGCTGACCGCACCCCCGCAGGCGCCGCCGCTGGGCGGAGGCGCCCGCCAGGCGGAGGCGCCCGCCAGGCGGAGGCGCCCGCCAGGCTCTACGCCCGCGAGGCGGGCTGCGTCCGCTCCGCCGCCGGCGCGAGCCCGAGAGCCTCGTCCCGGGCCTGCTCGGCCTCCCGGCGGAACAGGCGGAACCACATGAAGAGCACGAAGCCCGCGAAGGCGAACCACTCACCGGTGTACCCGAGGTTCTGGAACGCCTTCAGGTCCAGCCCACTGCCCTCCGCGGCGGTCGCCGGGACGGGGGTCAGGCCCGCCGGGGCGTCCGTCAGGGTCACCCAGGCGTCGTACACGTCGTCCTCGACCACGTTCACCAGGGAGGCCGCGCTGATCATGCCGACCTGGCCGCGCGGCAGCGCGCCCGCCGTGTGCACGCCCGTGCTCCCGGTGTGCTCCGAGGCCTGCAGCGCACCGGTCACCGTCACCTCGCCGACCGGCGGGGCGGGGACCTTGCCACCGGCGGGCAGCCACCCGCGCACCACCGGCAGGGACTTCCCGCTCTCGGTGCGCAGCAGGGTCAGGACGTACGAACCGTCCTTGCCGTCCAGCTCGCGCTCCGGAACCAGGAACTGCTCGCCGTACCGCCCCGTCGCCGTGGCGTGACGGCCCGAGGTCTCCTTGTCGACCGGCAGCAGCTCGTGGAGCGGCGCGGCCTTCACCGTGCCCGGGTCCGGCCGCCGCTCCGCCTCCTGATGGGAGTCGACGCGGTCCTCGAACCTGCCGAGCTGCCAGGTCCCCATGAAGACGCAGAAGGGGATCGCCAGCACGACGAAGATGTTGATCCCCCACCAGCGGGGCGTCGTCAGGAACCGGTACACACCCCCACGGTACGGAACACCGTCACCTCCCCTCCGCCCGGGTCCCCAGATGCCTGGTGGCGAAGGCCAGCTCCAGCCGCACCTGCTTGATCCGTTCCTCCACCACGAGCGAGCCGTGCCCCGCGTCGTACCGGTACACCTCGTGCACCGCGTTCCGGGCGGCGAGCCGGTCCACGTAGTTGTCGATCTGGCGGATGGGGCAGCGAGGATCGTTCACGCCCGCCGAGATGTAGACCGGAACCCGCACCCGGTCCACGTACGTGATCGGGGACGACGCCTCGAAGCGCTCGGGCACCTCTTCCGGCGACCCGCCGAAGAGGGTGCGGTCCAGGGCCTTCAGGGCCTCCATCTCGTCGTGGTACGCCGTGACGTAGTCCGCGACGGGAACGGCGGCGATGCCCAGCGCCCAGGCCTCCGGCTCTGTGCCGAGCCCGAGCAGGGTGAGGTAACCGCCCCATGAGCCGCCCGTGAGGACCAGCCGGGCGGGGTCGGCCAGGCCGGAGGCCACCGCCCACTCCCGTACCGCCGCGATGTCCTCCAGCTCGATCAGCCCGACCCGGTGCTTGAGCGCGTCCGTCCACTCGCGCCCGTACCCGGTCGAGCCCCGGTAATTGACCCGGACGACCGCGTAGCCGTGATCCACCCAGGCCGCGGGGGCGGCGGCGAAGGCGTCGCTGTCGTGCCACGTGGGCCCGCCGTGGATCTCGAACACCGTCGGCAGCGGCCCCTCCGCGCCGGCGGGCCGCTGCACGAGCGCGTGGATCCGGCCGCCCGGTCCCGGGACCCACACGTCCTCGACCGGTACGGAGACGGGCGCCTTCATCCCCGGCGCCTCCAGCACGACACCGCCCGCCGTGGACCGCACCACCGGCGGACGCTCGGCGGACGACCACAGGTACTCCACGGCCCCGTCCGGCCGTGCCGTCGCACCGGACACCGACCCGGCCGGGGTGTCCACCCGCACCAGACGGCCCGCTGCGATGTCGTACCGCCACAGCTCGCTGCGCGCCTCGAAGCTGTGGATGATCAGGAGCCCCGACCCGTCCGGGTACCACTCGGCCGACACGTCACCGGGCAGGTCGAGCCCCAGGTCCGTCTCCGCACCGGAGGCCACGTCCCACAGCATCGGCTCCCAGCGCCCCCGCCGCTGGTGGCCCACGAGCAGCCGGGTGTCCCCGTCCACCGGCGCGAACCCGAGCACGCTGAGCCCCAGGTCCTCCGTCCCGCCCTTGCTGTCGTCCAGCTCGCCCACCACGGCTCCGTCCGGCCGGACCACCCGCAGTGCCGCGTGCATGGCGTCCCCGTGCTCGGTGTGCTCGACGGCGATCAGCGACCCGTCGTGCGACAGGTCCCCGACCCCGGCCGACTCCCGGTGCCGGTAGATCTCCAGCGGCGGCCGACCGGGCCGTACGACATGGATCGTCGAACCGTCCTCGTCCGTCGACCGCCCGACCACCGCGGTGCCGTCCCGCCCGATCGCGAGACCCGCCGGATACGACGCCGCCAGCCCCGGTGCCGCCGGCTCGTCCTCCCCGCCCGCGAACGGCTGGCGCATCCACACCCCGAACTCGTCGCCGTCCGTGTCCGAGAACCACCAGATCCACTCGCCGTCCGGCGACAGCACACCGTCCGTCGTCCCGTTCGGCCGGTCGGTGACCTGCCGCTGCTCACCGGTGACCCGGTCCCACGCGTACAGCTCATACGTCCCGGTCGCGTTGGACACGAACAACGCCCTGCCCGGCGCGTCCCACGCCCACTCGGGCAAGGACACCCGCGGAGCCCGGAACCGCTTCTCCCAGTCGGGCATGGCCTGCGTATCTGTCGGCTCAGTCATGCGTCCATGAAACCCGATCGCCATGACAACGCGTGCAGCCCGTCCGCAACCTGTGGATAACCTCCGGCACGTGCCCGCACCACCCCCACCGCCCGGCACGGGACGAACGGGCCCTGCCGGGACGAACGGGCCCCGCCGGGACGAACCGGCCCCGCCGGGACGAACGCGGGCCCGTAGCGACGAGCGCGGGGCCGGAGCCGCCCGCCGGACCTAGCGCCCCCCGGGCGCCCCAGGACCCGTGTCCTCGGTGCACAGCGCCCAGATGACGAAGACGCCGATCGCGATCGAGACGATGGCCCACACCGGCTGGTAGGGCAGCCAGATGAAGTTGGCGATCACGGCGAGCGCGGCCAGCGCCACCCCGCCCGCCCTCGCCCACTCCGCCCCGCTGAGGATGCCCGCACCGATGAGGGCGACCAACAGCCCGAGCACCAGGTGGATCCAGCCCCAGGCACTGACGCTGAACTCGAAGACGTACTGCCCGACGCGCCCGTACACGTCGTCCTCGGCGATGCCCGTGATGCCCTGGAGCATGCCGAGCACGCCCTCCACCATCATCAGTACGCCGGCGAACATGACCCCACCCGAAGCCCACCCGCCCGCACTCCGGGGCTCCTCGTGGGCGCTGTGATGGGCATAGGCGTGGTGAACCGGACCGCTCGGCCCCTCGGACGGGTTGCTCATGCCCCCGATCGTGCCGCCCCCTCCGCCCACCCGGCGACCGCAAGCCCGCCGTCCGGGTGGTGGCCGCCGTACGGAGCGCCCGCGCCCCGGCCCGCCGGCGTTGGCGTTGGCGTTGGCGTCGGTGACCCTGGGGGCCGCACGCTGCCTAGCTGCGGGGGATCTGGCAGGCCAGGCTGCCTTCCTGTCCCTTGGGCGGCGGGAACTTCTTCGGCCACGCGAGGCCCACGAACGTCGGCCGTTCGCCGCGCACTTGCGGATCGAGCCGGACCACGGCGACGGCCTTGTTGTAGGCGTTGCCCTTGTTGTCGATGCAGATCCAGCCGCTGGCCCCGTCGACCTTGTGCGTCCCCCTCAGGGCGTTCCAGTCGGTGCCGATCTCGCGCAAGGTGGGGATGTAGCCGCTCTTGCGGCCCTCGGCGTGCAGCCGGATTCCCGCGATGGCGGTCTTGGCGGAGTCGTGCACGGAGACGGTGCGCGAGTCGTAGATGTCGGCGGGGCCTATCGGTCCGACGGGGGGCGGTGCCGCCAGGCGCCGCATCAGCTCGCGGACCACGCCCGGTGTGCCGCCCGTCTCGGGTCGGCCGGGCCGCTCCTTGAGCCACCCGTCGGGGTGCGAGACGGAGGTGTACAGGACGGTCACCTTGCCCTTCCAGCTGCCGCCGTCGCCGCGCAGCCCGCGCAGTGCGTCCCAGTCCAGCTTGCGGTCCGCGTACAGCGTGGACGCGCCGGATCCGCTGACGACCGTGAACGGTTCCTCCTTGCACGGGCGGTTTCTGGCCAGCTCGTTGAGGAACTGCCGGAGATGGGTGGGGCGGCCGGCGAAGTAGACGGTGTTGACCTTGGGCCGCAGTACGCAGATGTCCGTGGCCATCCTCTTGAACTCGCTGGACAACCGGCCCTCGGTGTCCGTTCCCTCGGAGTCGAAGGGCATCGGCTCGTGCGGCGATCTGCGCAGCTTCCGCTCGTACGCCTGGAGGAGCGACTCGTTGTACGGGTCCGGCCTGGTGTCCTTGACCAGGATGGCGTGCTCGAGGTCCAGGTTCTTGTCGAAGTGCGTCAGGGCGTCCGCCTGGTCACTGTTGGTCGGCGCGACCCGGGCGAACAGGGGGTAGCCGGTGAACTCGTCGCCGGTGATGGGGCCGCCGACGACCGGGATCTTCTTCTCCTTCGTCAGATAGGCGATGGCCTCGGCGGTCGGCCGCACACTGAGGTCGAAGCCGAAGACGGTACGGAGGTTGTGCTTCTCGTCCTCGGCCAGGCCGGCGAGCTGGTCGGCGACCGTCCGCCACTGGTCGCGGTTCTTGCCCGGGTTGGCGAGCACGAGACGGATCTTGGGGTGTTCACCACCGCTCTGCTTCTCGGCCTTGGTGGCGCCGTTGGCGAAGTACTGCGCGATGTAGGCACCCTGCACCTCGTGCAGGATCTGCTTCCTGACCTCCTCGTGGTCGGAGGTCATGGGAATCATCAGGGCGATGGTGGCGTGCGTCTGGCCGTCGATGCGGTCGTTCTCTTCCTTGATGCGCTTCATGACCTCGGTGAGGTCGGCCATGAAGGGCTTGCCGCCGCCGTCGCTGACCCCGATGCACTCGCCGTTGACGGTGCGCAGGCCCGGGCCGCACGGATCGGGGTCCTCGGGCCCGAAGCGGGCCCACAGGGTCCCCGCGGCCACCAGCGCGAGGACCACACCGAGGGCGAGCGCCACCAGGGTCACCGGGCCGTGCCCGGGTCTGTCGGGGGTGTTCGTCACTGTCCCTCCCGTGAGGTGTCGGACCGTGCCGTGGGCGCCGCCTCCCGCACCGTCACCCGCAGCAGCCGCCGCTCGCGTACATCGCCTTCCAGACGCAGCGCCCACGTGTTGAGGAGGTCTTCGAGTTCGTCGAGGGGCGCCGCCGTGAGCCGGGCGCCCGCGTCGTCGTCGCTCACCACCAGGACCACGGGATGGGTGGCCGTGCGCCGCCCCACCACGCGGCGCAGGGTCCGGTAGGCGGCGAGATGGGTGTCGAGGACCGCCCGGCCCTCCGGGTTGTGGACGTGCAGGAGCATCAGCGGGGGCTGGTTCCTGTTGAGCCGGCGCAGCAGGCCGTAGTGCGCGTCGATGTCCGCGAGGAAGGCGGCGACCAGGTACTCGTCGCGGTTGGCCACCCGGGCCGCCTCCGCGCGGGCGGCCTCCTCACGGACGTCGTCGGGGTCGTCGGGACGCGGCGGGCGCGGCCGGAAGAAGTGGAACAGTCTGATGGCGATCGCCTCGCGGGTGGAGAACGCGCCGCCCTTCTGCACGCTCAGGGCCCGCCCCCACCAGCGCAGGGCCACCCGGTCGGGCCGCGGCCGCCCGGTCAGGAAGCGCACCAGGGTGGAGAGCGTCGCCAGGAGGCCGCCGACCGGGCCCGTCGCCGTCAGGGGCAACTCGAGTTCGCGCAGCAGCTCGTCGCGCCGGAGCGGTTCTTCCTGCCGCCTCTTGCCCAGATCGCGCACCAGGGCGCGGTGCGCGTACTGCAGCCGGTCCAGGCCGAGGTCGGCGTGGTCGGCGGCCCAGGTGTGAGCGAGGAGCCCGAGGTGGAAGCGGGGGAAGGCCGGGGCACGCCGGCCGGCCGGGCCGTTGAGCCCGGACATCCGGGTCGACAGGTACCAGAAGGAATCCGCGACCCCCTTCTCGACCGGGACCTCGGGCACGTTGACCGGCAGCCGCTCCGCGTACGTGTGGCGCAGGCTCCACAGGAGGTCGTTCTGCTGCGTCCGGTCGAGCCCCACGACCTCGATGACGGGCGGCCCGCCCTTGCGCCGCAGCCTGCTGCCCACGCTCGGCCGGTGCCGCGGCTCCATCAGCAGCCCGGAGACGACGCGGGCAAGCAGACGCTCGTACGTCACGCGATTCCCCCCGTCCTCGCGGGCCGCACTCCGTACGCCCGTCCGCCCCGCGCTGTTGGCGGCCATGTGTATACGGAGCCCTACGCACTGGCAAGAGGAAAAAGGTGAGGCTCCCGTTATTGGCGTGATCTGGTGCCTACGCCCGTCACGTGCGCGTGCGGACGGTTGCGGCGGGTGCGGACCGGCGGCGCGGCGGTGACCCGAGACGTCGTCCCTCACGATCGACGGCGCTCGTGTGCACGGCGGGCGTGACGAGCTCGACCGAGCAGACGGTGCCGGATGGGCTCCGAGTTTTCCTAAGGCTACCGATCGGGGCAGTCCACACCCGCCGTGGCAGTACACCGGCCTGCGGACCGACATCTTCAGCGGTGGTTACGCACCTGGTCACGCACACGAAACAGGTGAGGCACCTACTAAGACGTCGTTTCCTTTGGCGGTTCGGCTCGTTGTACCGGGCATGACGAGCCTTGCTGAGCGGCTG
>NZ_BAAASR010000051.1:0-29173 GCF_039532985.1 Streptomyces gobitricini
TGCTCCAACTCGCCTGCAGCATCATCTGCTTGAGGCGACTCAGAACCTCATTCTGAAACGATCAGTTAGCACGAGCCTCAGCAGGGCGGCCCGCGCGTTCGTACCTCTCACCGAGCAGGTGTTCCTTCTTGCAGCACGAGAAGAAGCCGCCAACACGACGCCGCCGATGCATGAGCTGCCGCTCGACTCGAACGACGAGCAGATGGAGTTGCGGATCACCTGGCACGACGCTCTTCAACCTGACGTGATCGTGGAGCCCGGAGAAAAGTGGAAGAAGGACGCCCCTTTACTCCTCCAGGAACTGGCGGCGGCATGCGACGGAGTAGACCTAGAAGGACCGCCCAACATCGCGCAGATCGCCCACTCCATCGTCACCACAGCACACCGGCTCTTCGCCGGCATGCCCCTTTTCGAGATAGAGGAGGAGTACCACAAGGTGACCGACGAGGACGGTCGGACCGCGGGCCCTAGCTCCTGGGACCTGTTGGGCGAGGATGTGCGCGACTACTTCAACGAGCTCCAGGCCTTTCGACGGGAAGCAAAGGAGATGCTGAAGAAGTCTGGATCATCTGACTCAGTGCCCAAGCGTCAGCAGTCCCTGACGTTTCCGACCTGCCTGGCCAGCACACGTGACCACCCGACAGTCCCCGTCCGTATACCGGTCGGGGGCTGCGGTACGACCCTTCGATAGAGCTACCGGCCGCAGCAGGGGCAGGTCTGGCTGACCGGCCCCAGGTCAACCTTGGTGATCCAGTCCCTCCGAGACTCCCGCACGATGCGGTCCTTCGTTATCAGGTCACCGTTGATGTACCGATTCACGACGGCGATGAACTCCGCCCTCTGGGCCTGAGACAGAGCTGCGAAACCCTGAACGACCGCCGCTACCTTGCTGTCCACACTGGCTCCTGAACTAGAACTTGCCGCAAACGTCGCAGTCGGTCGGGGTCATCGCCGTAGGGGTCTGCTGGCATCCCAGGCACGGCCGTTGATACTTCCGGAGCGCCGCGCGCATGCCTCTGCGGAGCTCCTTGTCCTTCACGTTCTTCTCGCCATCCCTGGCCCGCCTGGCACCGTCCTCGACGCTGAGCTTTTCGAACCGGGTGCGGAACGCTGGCAGTGCCGGAGGATCTTCTGCCAAGGACACGAACTGAGCAGCCAGCGACTCGTTCGCCACTGCGGAAGCGGAAGAGTAAGCCAGGTCCTCGGGCCAGCGCCTGACGAGGGACCAGAGGTTGATCGCGAGCTGCACCGCGGCGATAACCGCGCCAACAGCTAGAGCTGTACCCCAGAACTCGTTCCTCCCGAACGTCCCAACCAAGGCCCCAATGAGCAGCGGGACGGCCAACCCGACCCAGGTCAGCACGTCGGTCTTTCGCTTCAGATCACGAGCTCGCCTCTGAAATATGTGGCTGGTCCCATAGGCGTGTAGCGCTGCGTCCCAGCACTTACGTCGGTAGTCATCGATCCCCGCCATGCGCTGCTCTCCCCCACGCCCATTCCCCCTGGCCACCGGAAGACCAGAGGCTACGGAAGTCTACTGGGGCGTCCTGCGCTGAACGCGCCAACTCCCCCCGGCCCCCTACGGCCCGCTACCGTTCTCCCAACACCGCGCATGCCCAGGGGGGCTCATGACCGACATCAACACCGCAGCCCAGACCGAGCCCGACGAGCCTGGAAAGCCGCCCCTGCGCCAGCGCATTGCCGCCCGCTGGGACAACCTCCAACCCGCCACGAAGACCGTCGTGGTCACCGCCCTGACCGCCGCGGCTTCAGGGGCCCTCCGGGCTCTCGTGGACAGTCGTACCCCTGCGGCCGCACCGACGCCTCAAAGCGAGGTTGCGGGTGAGACCCAGGCTGGCCGCTACGACCATCTCGGCCGCCACGTCTACCTCCACAACCACGGCCATTACTACGTATGCCGCCACACGCCGTGCTCCAAGAAGGCGGACTGGACCATCCCGGGTCACGACTGCTGCGGCCGCTGTACCCCCGGCCGGACCTGCCGCAGGGAAGCGCAACGCGACTACGCCGGCCCCGGCGCCTTCGCGCACAAGTTCTGGGACACGCTCATGCACCCCGGTGTCTGCGCCACCTGCGGTGAACCGCCCGAGGTGCACCCGGAGCCGTAGCCTTACGCCCGAGGGCCGGACGGGATTGTCAGGGGTTGGTGGAAGGGTGGCCGGCAACCCCGCCCGAACGGAGACCCCATGACCGACGACGGCTTCCCCACCTACTACGAATACGCCCTCGCGCACCGGTGCAGTACCTGCGGAGCCGACCCCGGCACCATCTGCGACGCCCCCGCGAAGAAACAGGCCCTCCAGAGAATCGACGACGCCCGGGCCCTCGTCGGCAACGACCCCCGCGACCATGACCCGTTGCATCGGTTGCACGCCACCCGGCAGGACGCGGGGAGCCGGCACCGGGCGAGGGACATCGGGAAGGCCCCGTGGCCGGAGGATCGGGTGCCGGGGCAGCGGTACGACACCCTGGGACAGGTCCGCAAGTCTCGTACGGGGCGCTGAGCCTAGCGTGTAGTCGCGGCGAGCGGCGCTTCACCCTGTCGCGAGCATCACCAGGCGAGACTGGAGTCCAGGCCGCGGAAGCGGGCCGTCGGCGCCGGTGCAAAGCACACCGACGATGGCCGACGGTGGCTCCCCGGGCACCGGACTCGTCATCCCCCACCGCCGCGAGCGCGGGGCAGAGCGAACTCCCGGACTGGAAAGAGGAGCACAACAAGTCCCACAAGCAGGTCCGGGCCCGGGTCGAGCATGTCTTTGCCCGCAGGAAGACCTGGTAGATCCTCCGCGACTGCCGCCTCAAGGGCGACGACGTTCACCACGCCATGCTCGGCATCGCCCGGATGCACAACCTCGCCCTCGCCGGATAGACCTCCCAGCGGTACAGCAGCTCACCACGCCCTAGGCCACTCAGAGATCATTTACGGGACAGCCCCTAACCTTGCGCAACAACCTTTAGTGAGGAGCTGTCGTCAGGGCCCGCCGTTCCACCCACCCGCCGGCTTCGCGAGTCGTCGTCGGACGCTGGCAGTAGGCGACCGGGCACGTTAGCCGACTTCCTCGGCCCTGGGCTTCCGAGATAACCTCAAGTGCCGCAACGTAAGGGGGGCCAATGGAGCCTAGGGATAGTGCGCTTTGGGAGCTCACTCGTCCTGCAATCATGGATGCTTTGGGTAAAATCAAGGCTGCCGTAATTGCCGAAAAGAAGATCGACAAGTATTCGTCCTTCCCTGCACTGAAGTCGGTGGGTGAAGGTCAATATATCCAACTTGAATCAGACTATGGTGTGCCCAATTACGGACGACTTTTCGAGGGTCAGGGGCGTTGGAACACCAAGCCGTTCGTTTATGAGGATCTTTCTGGATATTCAGATCTTCTGTCGTACGTGAGGGCGCACTCCGTTTATGCGCCGTTTAACGGTTGGGAGGGAGATCCTTCGGATCGCTTTGGTCCACGCATGCTGGAGGCCGGCGTAGCCGATCTCGTGTTGGAGGTAGCTGCACGTCACGCACAAGTGAAAGGGTTCGAATGGGATGAATCTTATGCGCTCTCTCGGTATTTGGAGATGGAGCGTTGGTGGCAGTCTGAACCCCTCGGAATCCGGCTATGTGTCCCCATTCTGAACGTTTCCTTCCTGGATGATGTGATTCCGCTAGACTGGAATGTTACGATTCGAAGAATCACGGACCAGGAGCACCTGGAAAGGCTGTTCTCTCTAGAGCAATATAAGCGCGACTGGTGGTCGAATCGGGCGGCTACACACGCTCTTTTCATCGACGATGCGGTAACTATTACGTACCCGCGCGGGTACGGTGGGCCAGTGTGGGGGGAGTTTCCTTACGCCATTATTGATCGCGCTATGCAGGCGATCTCTGTGAAGTCGGACTTTCCTGCCGGGTATCAGCAAGTCTGTTATGAGCCGATCGGCTGGTCGTCGGGCTACAGAGCTGGGCTGGGGCAGCTTCAGAACGGATTCAGCATTGCCCGTTATTCCAAGAAGATGGACGAGCGTGCAGAAGCTCCGGCGTTCACCTTTAGTCCCGAGGCCGGTGGGGAGATTTCCCAATACTTTGTTGCGCTGGCCGACGCAAATCCGCAAGTCTCTTTGGCTGCCAGTAGACTTCAACTTGCCACATTGCGAGACGATGAGCTGGATGAAATCGTGGATTTGTGCGTGGGGATTGAGGCACTTCTAGGAGGCACTAAGGCGGGTGACACGACGTATAAAATCGGCATTCGGGGCGCCGCCATTTTGGCTCGCGAAGGCTTTGAGGACTCGGCTAAGACTGCCGGTCTCATCAAAAAGGTGTACGCGTATCGTTCGCTGATTGTGCACGGCCAGGTGAAGTATGAAAAGAAAAGGATAGTCAATCTGGGAGGTGAAGAATTTCTGGCCACTGAAATTGCAAATTATCTCCTGCGGCAACTCCTTAAGGCGATGCTGAAGGACCCTTCTTTGATCGATCAAATAGATGATGACCGAGTTGTTTTTGAGATGATCGATCAATGGGCGAAGCAGGATGCTCTCGACGACGCCCCAGAGCCGCACCAAGACCTGCGGTAAGTAGTGCAAGAGGAAATAATCCGTCGACCAGCGGGTGGGGCAGTGGCAGCACGGGGAACCGGATTGGTCATTCCATGCCGTCGGCGCAAGGGCGAAGAACTCCCGGTGTGGAAGGAGGAACACAACCGGTCGCACGAGCAGGTCAGAGCCCGCGTAGAGCACACCTTCGCGCGCATGAAAGGCTGGAAGATCCTGCGCGACTGCCGTCTCAAGGGAGACGGCGTACATCACGCCATGCTCGGCATCGCCCGTCTGCGCAACCTCGCCCTCGCCGGATAGGCGGACAGTCCAAGACCGCAGCCGCCGTCGCCTCGCCCGACCCCAAGATCGTTACGGGACAGACATTACTCAGCGTCATAGAAGTGTCCTCATCCTGGCCAACTGCCGTGACGAGAAGTGGCCAACTCCGTGAACAGCCAGGGCCCTCACCTGGGGCGTCAGCAACCCTTCTGGCCAACAAGCGTGGAAGGTCACATCGGCGCTCGCGTTGCCCCTTGTCCAGTTCCGCTACCTACGACATTCCGCCCATTTAGGCAGGGAGAGGTCTCCGTCCCGCCACGCTGCGCGACGTCCTGGGAAAAGTCGCTGCCGCACAGGGCGTGCCGCTGGGAGACTGCGGGGATGGCCACGCAGCGGCTGCCGTTCCCGGTCCCGGACGAACGCGCCCACTACTTCGTCGGCAGCTACGCCGACATGCACGACCTCGCCTGGGACCTGGTCGTGCCCGCCGGTGTTCCCGAGTCCGCGGCGACCGTCCTACGTACGGCCCGCGAGCTGCTGCGCCAGTCGTACTACTGCTACGAGCTCTCCACCGTGGCGGTCATGCACTCTCTGATCGCGGTGGAGATCGTGCTGCGCGACCGCATCCCGGACGCGGGCACCAAGCCGCTGTTCCAGATCATCAAGCAGGGTGCCGACTCGCCCGCCGGGTGCCGTCGGGCAGCCGCCGACTTCCCGGCTGTCCGCCGCTGTTTGCGGGCCGGGCCGACACCGATGGAGGGGGTCGTGTGCTGCGTCAAGAACCGGCGTCCGCTTGGTACGCGCCGGCTGCGGGCGGCTGGATCGCCTCTCAGAAGCCCCCGCCGCCGCTCCGTGGCCCCGAGGGGCCGTCACTTCTTCGCGGGCGCAGAAACGAACACGGCCCCCGCTCCGGGTACTGCCCCGGGTCGGGTGCCGGCGTCGGCACCTGAAGGTGGCCACCCGGCTCCGGGAGGGTGTCACCGTATCTAGGAGCTCGAGCGGCTCGTGGGCGGCGTCGCTGAGCTGATGACGTTGCTCTGTGGCAGGTGTCGGGGCAGGTCCTGTGGTCACGGGTAGTGCCAAGCGCAGGTACGTTAAGGCCAATTATCGACCAGAAGGTCTGTTTAGCGCCATTGGATCATCATGCGAAATATGTGGTGGTGTGTTCGCGGGTAGGTTGAGGATGTCGGCCGTGGAGCATCTGCGGTCGCGCACTTCGAGAGGTTTCCTCATGCGCTTCATGCGCACGACTGCTCTTCCCCGGACCCTTCTGGTCGCCGCGATCACCGTGGCCGGTCTCACCGCCACCCCCGCCCTGGCTTCCGCGGCGGGCTTCGCTGAGAGGGGTAGCGCCCGCTCCCTCAGCGGATTCAGCCTCCTGGGCCTTCCCGGGGCCAACGGAGCGAACGGCACGGGCACCAGTGGCGGGATCGGCGGCCTCGGCGGGACCGGCGGTGCCGCCGGCGCGAACGGAAACGGAGGCACCGGCGGCGCCGGCGGCGACGCGAGCGGCAGCGCCAGTGTCGGCGGTGCGGGCGGCGCCGGGGGCGCCGGGGGCGCCAACGGCAACGGCGGCAGCGGCGGCTTGGGTGGCGGCGCCACCCTCGGCGGCAAGGGAGGCAAGGGCGGCGTCGGCGGGGTCGGCGACGCGGGTAGCGGCATCGCCGGCGGCAAGGGCGGTAACGGTGGGGCGTCCACGGTGGGCGGTGGCCGCAAGGGCGGCACAGGCGGTGCGGGCGGTGCCGCCAGCCCGGTGTGTCCCGGCAAGCCCGGCGGCAACGGCACCGCCGCCACTTTCGATACCGACGGCACCACCGGCGCGACCGGCGCCGCCGGGAAGTCCACTCTTCCCTGCTGAACCGACCCTGCGGGGGAATGACCGGACCAACCCTGCGTGGGACAACACCCGTCCCTTACCGCCGCCCCGCCCCTGGTGAAGCAGGGGCGGGGCGGTCCGCGGCACTCCCGCGGCACAGACGCGGCGGGAGTGCGCAAGGCGCGGCCGGGAGTCGCCGGCGCCCGGGCCCCGCGCGGCTGTTCACGGGCAAGACGCCGATCCGGTGTCCGGCCGTAGCCGTTCACGTCGGTCCGCACTGGTCGGAGCGTCCGGCCGGAGCCAGTGGGTGATGTCCACCGCCAGGACCAGGCGCCCGTCGGCTGCCCGGAGCTGCGGCGGCCCGGCCAGCACCCGCCGCAGCCGCGACACGTCGATGTTCCCGCTGTTCAGCGCGTCGTACATCGCGCCATGACCGCGCCGGTGCTCGGCCGTCAGCGTGAGGTCCACTGGCGTGGTCACTGGCCCGTCCGCACACAACAGCGCATCGGTCAGCTCGAACAACGTGTCCCCGCGCGCGGTCAGGCAGTCGAAGAAGTCGTCGCGGAAGCGTGACGCTTCCGCGAACGCCTTCCCCACACCAGCTTCAGGCAGCAGACTCACCCTCACGGCCTCCGTCGTCATCAGTGCCCCTTGGCCGGAACATGATCAGACGAAGGCCGTCTCAGCGTCCGGCGAACACCCACCTGAGCAAACCCGTTCGAGAAACTGTTCGGAGATCAGCACGCACGAGTCGGGGTATCACCAGAGCAGGCGGGCATCATGTCGAGGTGGCTGCTCCCGACTCTCCACCGCTCGCCGTTGACGACCGCGGCAACGCCCTGGTCACCTTCGTCCGAGGAGCGGAAGACAAGCCGCCTGGTGATGCACCCCTGCCGGTTGCGCTGGTGGCCCTGTGGCACGGCAGCCGCGTCTTGATGGCCTTCAACCGGTTCCGGGAGACGTGGGAACTGCCAGGCGGGCGGATCGATCCCGGCGAGACTGCTCGCCAGGCAGCCGCGCGCGAGTTGCTGGAGGAAACCAGTCACGTGCCCCACGGACAACTCTGCTTCGTCGGCTTCGCGGGCTTCACCCTGGCGCCCGACGAGCGTGCCGAATACGGTGCCCTGTTCACCGGCCAGGTCGCTGACGTCTCGCCGCTATTCCAGCCCAACGACGAGATCGCGGCCATCCGATGGTGGGACCTTCGAGAGTCCTTGCCAGGACGACTCCAGCCACTGGACGCTCATCTCGCAGAGCTCAGCCGCAACGCGCTGACGAGCACCCGCCACGGCACAGCCCTAGGTTAAAGAACAAGCTCAGATGTATTGCTGGATCCACGCTTGGCCGTCGGCGGACGCGATGGCGAGACGCATGGCGCCTCGGGCGACGACCAGTTCCGTGGCCTGGATTTGGGCGACAGTGCACACGTCCCACAACTCGGGGAGGCTGTGGACCCGGGCTGTCTCCAGTGCGGTGTCCCAGTAGCAGTCGTCCGAGCGCTGCGGCCAGGAAGGAGTGCGCGCACGGCTCCCCGTCGTGGTCGTCCGCGGCGGTGACGGGGATGAAGACGCGCGCGGCGACGTCCAGTAGCAGCCGGTGCAGCTCCAGGCCCGTGTCGTCGGCGACCGCGCAGGCGGTGTCGATGTCGTCGGCCTGCAACGCCCGGATGTAGGCGAAGGCATCGGCGACGTCCTGCGGCTCCATGGGGGCGAGCGGCGCGGTGACGGTGTTCTCGGGCATGACAGCTCCTCACGTACGGGCCGCCCCGCTGATCGCGGCGACATCGAAGCCACCCTCGAACTGCGGCCCTGTGGACAGAGTCCAGCCGTCGGAGGGGGGAGAACTCTCCCCTCTCCGGGTTGATCACGATGCGGTCACGGCGGAGAGGTTCTTCAAGACCGGCGTCACACGAGAGCGGAAAACCGGACCTGTAGAAGGTGAACGGCGGGATGGGCCCGCCCCACCTTTCAGGAGCACCCTGTGGCGAGCACCGCAGACGAGCCCGAACAGCCCCTTGACCGGGGCGAACAGTCCCCCTCCGTGGACCCCTCCATCACCCCCTCCGTGCCCCGTCGCCAGGGGCCAGGCGTTTCCGCAGGTCAGGCCCGGCGGACCGGGGGCCGTCGCAGGTCCGACAACCCTCATGTCCAAAGGCGTCCTACTCACAGGAAGAACTCGACAGGGCCCCGGCGGAGGGAACTGCTGCAAGCGCTGGGGATCTTCCAGCGGGCTACGCCCGATCAGTTGTGGAAGCTGACCCGTCCGGACAACCAGCACGACAAGCTCACGCGGGACAACCTCCTGGATCTTCAGGACCACCACCTGGTGAGGATCGAGTTGGTACGGGAGGACCAGCGGCAGGTGTGGGTGCTGACCAAGCGAGGACACGGCGAGGCGAAGAAGCTGCTGGAGCCGAAGGGCATACGGGTCTCGGCGCTGCGTGAGGAGAAGTACGACCCGGACACCGGGGAGTTGCTCGGCGCCAGCTACGACGACCACTCCGCAGCGGTCACCACGACGGCAGCCGAACTCCACCGTGCCGGGATCGGGCACCGGCTCGGCTTCCAGACCGAGATCCCGCACCGGCTCGCGGACGGGTACGTGCAGCGGGCGGACCTGGTGGTGCGGGCGCCGGCGGCCGGGGTGCCGGTGATGCTGCTGGAGATCGACCGCCGCACCGAGGACGCGCATGACCTGGTCGTCAAGCTGCACCGGTACTGGGAGTGGGGCCGGTTGCTCCCGAAGGATGCGGCCAAGCTCACCGTGGACCTGGTCCGCTCCCGGCCGGGCGCGATCGAGGACGTCGACCACGAGAAGCGGCTGTGGCGGCGGGTCTACCCGCCGACCGGTCGGGAGGGCCTGGTTCCGGTGGCGTTCGTGTTCGCGGACACCACCGAGGCGAAGGTCGCCAACACGGTCGCCGTGCTGGAGGAGGCCGGCCGCCGCTACTGGGCGCCGCGCCGGTACGAGACCTACTACCGCGAGGCGGTCACGGCGAAGGACTACCGCCAGGCCGTGCCGGTCGTCGTCACCACTCTGGAGCAGCTCCAGGAGCACGGCACGGATGCGGCGGTGTGGCGGCGCCTGGGGCGAAAGGACGGACAGACTCTGACCGACGCGCTCGACAACCCCGACGGCGACGCTCTCTACCGCCGCCAGTACGCCCGCGCCGAAGCGGAGGATGAGCGGCGCCGTGCCGCTGAGCGGGAGTCGCGGCGGCCGGTGTGCAAGCGGTGCGGGCAGAAGTTCACCGACCAGCGCTGGGAGGAGACCACCGCGAGGACTGCCTGGAAGGCCGGGGACCTGTCGATGTGCGGCACCTGCCACGCCGACGACATCGCCGCAAGGAAGCAGCCGCCGAAACCGCCCGCCTCCAGACCGCCACACCACCGGAACCGGAGCCGGAGCACGACCAGGAGCCGGGCAAGCTCCGTGGCCTGTTCCGCCGCCGCGGCTGACCCCACATGGCGACGCCGCCTCTCCCTGTTGGGCCCGGGGAAGAGGCGGCGTCGACGAGCAGCGGCTCGGGTCAGGCCGTGGCGGCCTGCTTCGCCAGCGCGGCGAGCGGGGAGCGCCGGCCCTTCTCCACCGCGCGCAGCTGCTCCCAGTCGACCTCGGGGTGGGCGGGGACGATCGCGTCGACGGAGGCCGTGGTGTAGAGCGCGACGTCGACGGCCCCGGCCCGGCTGGTGCCGAAGCGGACCTCGATCGACTGCGGGGAGCGGACCCAGCCGAGCCGCACCATCCAGTCGAACCCTGCGCACCCCAAGCCGGGCGGCGGCCTGCTCGGGCCCGAGCAGGGGTGTCGGCGGCGACCAGGTCCGCCAGGTCCTCCCGCACGCAGACCTCCGCGACCTGGCCGGGGTGGTGCAGCGTCCCGTCCGGGTTCGCGCTCAGGTCGACCAGGAGGCCGCGGTCGACGAACCGGCGCACCACGAACGCCGTCACGTTCGCCTTCTCGCCGATCACGTTCGGGGTGCCGAGTGCGTCGGCGATCCGGTCGGCCGCCGCGCCGCCGGAGATCGGCGGGGAGGGCATCGCGGCCCGGATGGCGTCGGCGTCCAGCGCCTCCACAGCGGCCCGGGACCACTGGTGGGACGACGCGTCCGGGGCCGGGATCAGGCCGGTGTGCCGGGCCCACCGGAAGGCGGCTGCGGGCACCTTCAGGCGCTTAGACCGTGTCCTATGTGGTGTTCGGTCGTTGGGCTCGGCATGGGGCGGGGTACGTGGAGTTGGATTGTTCCGGACGGGCTGTGGGAGATCGCCGAGCCGCTGATCCCACCGTCGAAGACACGTCCACAGGGTGGAGGAACGCAGGACACACCTGATGAGACGCTGTTCGCGGCGATCATCTACGTGCTGGTCAGCGGCTGTTCGTGGCGTGCGTTGCCGCCGTGCTTCGGGATATCGAAGTCGACCGCGCACCGCAGATTCCTGATCTGGTCGCGGGCCGGTGTGTGGGGCCGGCTGCACGAGGAGATCCGGCACCGGCTCGACGACGCCGGCCTGCTCGACCTCTCCCGAGCGGTCCTCGATTCCGCGCATGTGAGGGCGAAAAAGGGGGCGAACTCACAGGTCCGAGCCCCGTGGACCGGGGCAAGCCGGGTTCCAAAATGCACGTCCTGTCGGACGCGAACGGACTGCCCCTCGTCGTCGGCGTCTCGGCCGCCAACACCCACGACAGCCTCGCGCTGAAGCCCATGGTCACCGGTCACCAAACGAGACACGAACCCCACCGCGGCCGCCACTTCAAGCCCCAACGCCTACACGCAGACAAGGCTTACGACATATCTCACCTGCGGAAATGGTTACGCGGCAAACGCATCGGCGTCCGCATCGCCCGCAAGGGCATCGAGTCCAGCGAACGCCTGGGCCGCCGTCGGTGGGTGATCGAGCGGACCATGTCCTGGCTGACCGGCTACCGCCGGCTCAACCACCGATACGAACGCCATCCCCGCAACTACCTGGCGTTTCTCGGCCTCGCCGCCGCCCTGTGCTGCTACAAGCGACTCGTCCGCCTCACCACATAGGACACGGTCTTAGCGGCCTGTCCCGCGTCGTACTCGGTTCGTCGCATGAGATCACCTTTCGCTCGTTCGCCGGAAGTGACGGACAGAACATGACGGAACACCCAAAACCTGTCAATACCTCCTTAAACAAGGCAAGTTGGACGCACCCCGTTAGAACTGCGCCCGCGTACGCGAAGGGAAATCACCCGTCCGGCTGGCACGGCGATGGTCCGCCGATCCGCGGTCTTGACCGGGCGCGCAGGGCGCGGGCCGGCGCGCTGATCCGTCGTGGGGTGCGCATCGGCTGGCCCGCCTGCTGCCGTCTGCCCTGCGCCTGACCCCCGCCGGGCGGGAGGACCCCTCCAGCCCCTCCCGCCCGTGGGAGGGGCTGGACTGTCGGGCGCCGCCGGCCTTCCGCCGTCAGTGGTGGCTGGGAGGCTGGCCGAATGAACGCCGATGACGAGCAGCTGCTGCGCGGCCGGGTGTAGGGCCACGACTACGACCATCCCAACCCCGGCCCGCTGCCGCACCGGACGTACGCCGCGCTGGTCGGCGGGCCGCTGGACGGCCTACTGCTCGACATCACGGGCTGGCGGCCGGAAGAGATAGACGACGGCGCAGCCCTGATGACCGAGCTGGGGCGGTGGCCCGGCGGCCGCGCCTTGTACGACCCGCGCCCTGACGACCCGCGGCCGTCCGGCGGCCCGGGTGTGGTGTGCCGCTTCCACTACTCCGGCGACACACCCTGACCGTCGGCACCGCGGTGCTCGGTCAGCTGGGCGGCGGTGTTCTCGATCCGTAGCAGCGTCCAATCGACACCGGCCCCGCCACCCGTCCGGTCCAACTTCTTCATTCCCACGGGGGAGCGGGTAGGCCATTCGTGTTGCGCGGCCCCCGGAATTGTCGGAGGCGCGCTCTACGTTCCGGGCCATGACGGATTGGATCGAGCCCTGTGCTCGTGAAACAGGACCGGCGTACTCCTCTGAGCAGGTGGAACTCGGCCGGAAGCTCGTAGCGCGTGATGATCTCCTGACGAGCGAGAAGCAGCGGACGCGTCTGGAGATCGGAGATCTCCTGCTTGACGTCGCGCCGATGGGTAACGAGGAGCCCTCCAACGGCTCCCGCGAGCTGATCAGGGCGTTCGCCGCGGACATCGGCATGACCGCCGAGATGGCCCGTGAGTACCGGGGCGTGGCCGCAGGATGTGACAGCGCGCTCAGGCAGGTGCTGGCCGAGTCCGATGTCACGGTGTCCTACTCAGTCGTCCGCGAGGCTGCTCTGGGGTTCTCCTTGCCGAAGGAGACCCGGGAGGCTGAGAACGCGCTTGGGAGGGAGGAGCGCGCGCGACGGCGCCAGGACCGCTGGGAGATTCTGCTGCGGATGCTTCAGGAGCCCGGCCGCCGTCGTGTGACGGCGCAGGAGTTCCGCGCAGCGATCGGTGCGCGGCCGATTCCGAACTCGGCCTCCGCGATGACCGCCGAGAAGATCGTGGCACAGCTCGACCGTCCCGACGTCAGGTCGGCGGTGATGGCGAGCGTGATGGAGCCGGCGTTCCTCGTAGAGGCGTTCGCGGCCGATCCGATGGTGGAGCTGAAGATCCGCGACAGTCTCGCCCAGGTGGCCCAGGTGACCGGCAACAGGGAGAGCGCTTCTGTCCCCGAGGAGACCGACGAGCGGCTGGTCCTGCAGTTCCGGCGCCGGGTGAACTTGCTGTACGGCCTGGTTGAGATGCACCCCGAGCAGATCATCAACATCGCCGACGAGGACATGCTCAACGACTTGGAGAAGGCGTGTGAGGGCGTTGTGCACTGGGCGCAGCGGCTGCACTCGGCCCGGACGTCCGGACAGGCGGGTGTGCGGTGACCGCCTCGCGCCTCAACTCACTGTCGGTTGTGACCCGTCAGTGGATCACGGACAACTACGGCTCGCTGTTCGCGCAGCACAGTGACAAGAACCGGCGGACCGGCGAGTTCATGGACCTCATGCTCGACGCGGTCCAGGCGGGCGAGCTGCCCGCGATCGAGTACTTCAAAGTCGTCTTCGGCCCCGTCCTCGGGGCACTGGACCATGACCTGATGGTCCGCTTCGCGCACAGCGGCCCCGATACACCACCTGCCGGGGGAGGCGGCACGAAGGAACCCGGCGGGGCGACGCCGCCGATTCCGGGACTCTGCGGCGGCGGAACGGTGCCCGGCCTCGCCGGCGGCGGCTGCGGCACCGGGACCGGCGGGGAGGCCGGCATCCCCGGGCAGCGCTCGTTCCTGCCCGCCGACCTGGTACACGCCCGCATCGTGGAGGTGACCAAACAGCTCCTCGCCATCAAGGCCAACCAGAAACACCTGCGCCAGCAGGAGAAGGACAGCCGGGAGTTCCGCAAGATCCTCGCGGGCCAGTACAAGGAACTGGAGAACCAGCTCCACGCTCTCCAGCGGGCTCAGGAGCGCATCAAGGAGAACCCCAAGATCGGGCTGGACGCACTGGCCGCGATGGGTATCGGCGCCGCGGAACTGGGCATGAGCGAGGCCGATCTGGAGACCCTGGCGGGAGCGGTATGAACCTCCCCCTCATCTACTCCTCGACCCAGTGGCACGACTACTGGAAGCTCATGGTGCCGGCGTCCCAACGCGAACAGCGGCGCGGAAACCACATCGCCGACCTGATCGCGGCCGACGGATGTGTGGTGGAGATCCAGCACGCGAGCATGTCCCCGACGAAGATCATGGGACGCGAACTGGACCATGGCCACATGGTGTGGATCTGGGACGGCCGCTCCGCTTACGCATCCGGCGCCCTTTTGCTGACCGCCTTCGCCGACGGCATCGTGAGCTTCCGGTGGAAGAACCAGCGCCGCAACCTCCGTACGTGCCGACGCCCGTACTTCCTGGATCTCTGGATGCTGGGGAAATCCGGGGAACGGGTGCTGCTGAAGGTCGACATCCTCAACGAGGACGGAACGGGCTCCGGGCAGCTGGTCACCCACGACATCATGCGGCTGTGGATCGTCTCCGGCCTCCCCCGCCGTCCCCTCGCTGAGCTCCCCGAGGGCTCCGGCATCCCGTCGGTGAAGTTCGCCGCGGCAGTCGCGTAGCACGACCGCCCACCTGCCCAGCGACGTCGAGCCTGGCGAGATCTCGGACACCAGTAACAGGACACGGGCCTCGCCGCCTGCGACGCCCCGCTCCTGAGCCGCCCCGCACGTGCTCCTGCACGGGTGGGGCGGCTTCGTGGGCAGCACAGGCCCGGCGGACAGAAACCGGCCGCGACTGTCAGAGGCGGGATTCATACTGGCTGATTAGCCACATCGCGCGGTCGCACCTGTCCCGTCTGGCACAGGCCCCCACGCTGCGCGGATCACACAAGGGCAACGTGGCCCTTGGAGGGGAGTGCCATGCTGGTGACGTCCGTGGAGATCGAGACGTTCCGCAACATCACGAACAAGCAGACCATGGTGGTCGACCCCGAGGTCACGTGCCTGATCGGCAAGAACGAGTCGGGCAAGACGACAGTCCTGAAGGCCTTGCACCGGCTGAACCCGGCCAACAACGCCGACGACTTCCACGTCACCACCGACTACCCGCGGCGGAACCTGGCCAAGGACCGGCGCATGAAGGACCTCGACACGGTCGCCCCCATGACGGCCTTCTTCAAGCTGGAAGACGCCGACTTCGACGCGATCGAGGAACTGGTCGGCGTACGGCCGCCGGCGAAGGCGTACGCCACGGCGTCCCGCCTCTACGACGGCAGCCTCCGAGCCGATGTGTACTGCGCCCTCGAGGACGTCCTGGCGGACGTTTTCGAAGAAGCCGGCGTCGACGATGAGGACGACCAGAAGGCCATCACTGGGGACCACGCGACCATCGAGGCCGTGAGCGCCGCGGCGAAGGCCCGAGCTAGGGAAGTCGGCGGCGGCAAGAAGACGGCCCGGGTCAAAGCGATCGAGAAGGTCCCGGCCGAGCTGGACCGGCGCAAGCAGTACGTCGAAGGAGGCCTCGACGGCGAGGAGCACGAGCAGCTGATCGAGCTGCTCCCGAAGTTCTTCTACTTCTCCACCTACGAGATGCTCCCCGGTGACTGTGACCTCCACGCACTCGCCGAACGCGCGAAGACCCGGCAGTGGCAGCGCGGGGACGAGACCATGATGTCCCTGCTCCGCCTCGCCGGCGAAGGGCCGGACGACTTCCTGGACGAGGACTACGCCAGCCGTAAGGCCGAGCTCCAGGCCGCCAGCCTGGACCTCAGCGCTCAGGTCTTCGAGTACTGGAAGCAGAACGAGGACCTCACGGTCGTCTTCGACACCGACCTGACCCCAAGCCCCCGGACACCAACGGTCAGCCGCAGCCCCACCACCGGCTGCTCAAGATCGAGCTGCGCGACGACCGGCACGGCGGCGTGGAGACCAACTTCTCCACCCGCTCCACCGGCTTCCAGTGGTTCTTCTCCTTCCTCGCCGCATTCAGCGCCTACCGCGACACCGATGAGCGCGTGGTCGTCCTGCTGGACGAACCGGGCACCAGCCTGCACGGCGAGGCCCAGGGCGACTTCCTCCGGTACGTCTACGGCGAGCTCGGGCCCAAGCAGCAGGTCCTCTACACCACCCACTCCCAGCACATGATCGACCCCACGCGGTACGAGACCATGCGCGCCATCCACGACCAGGCGACCCGCGCCGACCCGAACCTGGGCGTGGTCATCACCTCGGTCAGCCTGTCCGCGGACCCCAAGACGATCCTGCCGGTGGAAGCGGCGCTCGGATATTCCGTGGCGCAGCACCTGTTCCTCGGAGCCGGCCCGCTCCTGGCTGTGGAAGGCAGCAGCGACTTCGTCTTCCTCATGCGCGTGTCCGACTACCTGGTCAGCCAGGGCCGCACCGGCCTTGACCCGCGGCTGGCCATCATCCCGGTCGGCGGCATCGGCAACATGCCGGCCTTCATCGCTGTCATGGGCCGCCGGCTGTCCGTCCGCGCGCTCATCGACGGGGCCGAGACCACCAAGGTGACCGCCAAGGTCCTCAGCGCCGCTGAGGCCGCCGACGTCGACACGTCTCACATCACCGTCATCGGCCAGCTCGACGGGCTCCCGGAGACGGCCGACATCGAGGACCTGTTCTCCACCAGGGATTACCTCTGGCTGTACAACAGGGCTACCGAGGTCACCATCAACGAGGAAGACCTGATTACCCCCGACAAGCCCCTCCCGATCCTCAAGCGCATCGGGATGGCCCGGGAGAGGCAGCACAAGTCCCGGGACTTCGACCACGTCGGACCCGCACACCAGCTCACCCGGGACAAGGACGCCTTCTTCGAGCAGGTCGACGACGACACCCTCGACCGCTTCGAGACGGTCTTCAAGAAACTCACGGCCTGAACCTGCAGACGCACGAGACCCCGGACGCGGCCATGAAAACCCGGGGCCTCGTGCGTGTTCGGCCCGGCCGCCTGTGCGCCGCGCCTGTGGGATGTGGGTCCATTCCGCTGCCGCGCCGAGGACGCTAGAGCTCTTCCTGGTGCTGGAGGAGCTGGGGGACGGAGTATCCGTGGCCCGCGCACAGCCGGACCGCCATGGCGGTGGCGGCATCGCCTTCCGCAGCGGTGAAGGATCTCGGTTCGCTGGCCGATGCGACGCTGATGGAGCCGGGGCCGAATAGAAGGCGCAGGTCGATGGCGAAGGCGACGGGCTCCAGATCACCGGTCCCCACACGCCGGGTCCAGCGGCGTGCCTCGCCGCCGACCAGGATGCTGACGGTGGCAGCCAGGGTCCTGACCGGGCTGCCGGGGCCGTCGGCCGTTCCGACGACGTAGGAGGCCTCGTCGCTCCAGGACGCGACCTCCATCATCCGCACCTGATACTCGAACCAGGCGGACTCCCATTCGACGAACGGGTCCTCGTCGTCGAAGTCAACGACGGCGCCAGCGACCTGCTGCCCCTCCATCGACTCGACGATGAACGACCACAAGGCCTGCGTCGTTGTCGCCGCGGTGACGCGCCCGGCCAGGCCCTTGTCGTCGTGGGCGAGGTCCTCGCGGCGGCTGATCCGACTGAGTGCTTCGTCGAGGTTGGTGAGGTATTCGACGCTCACGCCGGCGACGTTCACCTCGTCCGCCATGTCGGGGTAGAGCTTTCCGTTTGGGCCGAAGTCGTTCACGTTGCTGCTGACGAAGTACACAGGGCACGTGGGATCAACCTTCGCCTACTCCAGCACGGTCATCCAGATCGCCGCATCCCTGCTGCCCGTTGCCGTCTTCCCGGACGCCCGGGCGGGACGCAGTCGGTGGGCCTCACGGCGCAGGCCCTCGACCGCAGCCTCCCGGGTCAGGGGCAGGACCTCCATGGTCTGGCGGTAGATGTCCTCCCACTTTTGCAGAGAATCCTCCGGGCTGTAGACGGCCGGCCAGACATGCGTCGCGTCCATGTCGACGAACTGCAGCTTCCACAGAGCCTGATGGGCGGCGGTGGCCTTGTCGAGCGCCGAGCTGTATTCCCGGCCCCTCTGGGCGAGCAGCTCGATCAGGACCATCTCCGAGATGGCGATCCGCCCGGTCCCGGCCGCGCGCACGGCACGGAACATCTCCCAGACCGTGCTGTTCCACGGCAGCGCAGTGACCACGCAGGTATCAAGGATGAGGGTGGGTACACAGGGCTCTTGAGGCGGTTTACGACGCAGGTCTGCCATAGGGCCATGCTTCCATTCCGGCGGCCGGAGGATGGAGGAGTTGGCACCGACGGACCGCACCACACCCGCCCACCCCGGCCGGGGATGGTCCGTCCTGCCATTTGCCGTTTAGGACGGAAACGCCGGTCTCACCGACACGTGGTTCTACGCCCGCAGCGGCACAACAGACACGACGAACGTCTGTTGCTGGTGGTCGCGCTTACCCCTGGGCAGTGGAGGAAAGATCGGGCGCGGAGCGGTCAGTAGTCATCGTGGTCGGAGGGCGGCCCGTACTGCTCGATGAGGTCGCAGTACACGTGCCGCCCTCGTACAGCGTCTTCTCGCACTCATCGTGGTGGATACGCTGCGACGGGCGCGTCGGCGGATCGGGGGCGGCGGCCGGCGCCGGGCCCGCCCAGTCCATGCCCAGCTCCGCGAGCGCGGCGAGCTGTTCGGCGTCCAGCCGGTCCCTCCTGGATTTCGTGTTCGAGATCCATACGCCCAGCTTCACGACTGCCGGCTCGTCTTCGCCGTCGATCGTGATCTGTTCGCTGTGGCCCCTCGGCACGGGCCGGTCCGCGCCTTCCCGCTCCACCCACTGCGTGAGGGCCGGCAGGCCCCGCTGGAACGCTGCCTGTGCCTTGCTCAGGCCCTCCGTCGCACGCGCCGCCGGGGCGGGAGACGGGGCCTCAGTGGGCTTGATGCCCAGGCTTGCGATCTCTCGGTTTCGTGACAGTGGTGTGAGAGACAGTGATCGTTTGCTCGTTGGTGCTGGTCGGGGTCAGTTTTCGGGGCAGGGCTCACTGTCATGGATGTGAGAGGTCGGGGTGATTCCACTGTCACGGGGCGGTATTCGTGCAGGCGGCGCACTGACATGAAACCGAGAGATCGCACCTCGCTCTGAGCCAGTCGGGGGCCGTGTCGGCCGTCCGCGTACGCCGCCGCGTTTTCTGGCTGCTGTGCTCTGGCGTCGCAGGCCCGTCCGGTGCGTCGCGCCGCTGTTCAGTCGGTGTCGGTGGCGGCCAGCACCGCGATCTCCTGCGCGCCGGGGCGCAGGGCGGCTATAGCGATATCCCACGCGACGGCCTCGAACCAGTCGGCCTCGGTGTCGAAGAGGTACCAGTGTGTCTGCTCGGCCCGCCGCGCGGTCTCCGGGAGGGGGGTGTGGGCGGGGAGGCCGACGAGGCCCGCGAGGGACTGCCATGCGGCGAGGCGGCCGTACGCGCCGAAGCTGCCGAGGGTGTACGCGCCACCACCGGAGGCAGCCGCCCGCAGGATGCCCAGCACGGTGCCGGCGGTGGTCGTCCACAGCTCGGGAGCGTCCCTGCGGCATGCCAGGGGCAGCCGGGAGAAGAGCGCGCCGAAGTCCCCGCGGTCGAGCGCGGGCTCGACGGTAAAGACGTGGGCCGTGACCCGCCCGTTGGAGGATGTGCGCCAGTCCTCCACGACCGTGTTCATCGCGATGTCCTGCTCCCAGTCGTCCACCTCGGTCACCTTCGTGCCGGCCGCCCGGCGCCGGGCGGCCGGGGTGGTGATCAGCGGCTCCTTCGGGACGCGGGAGACCGGGCCCATGGGGAACCAGGAGGGATCGCGTTCGACCTGCTCCAGCGGCACCAGGTGGCACGGCAGCTGTGCGAGCGGGTGGCCGTCGGCGGTCAGGGTGGCGGCGAAGGACCGCAGCGCCGGGTGCTCGTCGACGGGCACGGGACGCTGTACGAGTTCGTGCAGCAGGCAGGCGCGGAGCTCGTAGGGGACGTCCTGCCCCGGCGCGGCTTCGAAGACCTCACAGGCGAGGTCCTCGGCGGACTGGTGGTACGCCAGCTCCATGGCCAGGTGCCGGGTGCGGAACTCCTCGCCCGGGCCACCGGGCCTTAGAGCGAGAGGTAGTCGTAGGAGCTGCCGGACGGTGTTCCGGCCCGGGGACTTGGCGAGCGCCCGCTGGAGGTGGTCGTACACCGACCGGTACTGCCATGCCTCGGAACCCGTCGCGCCGACGATCGCCGCTCCCAGCGCACCGATCCAGTCGAGGTCCCCGGCACCGACGCGCAGGGTGACCTCGTCCGTGAACGTCTGCGTGTTGTCGGCATGCGCCAACGCGTGCATGAACTGTCGAACTGAGGATTCCATGGTCGCCCCACCCTATGACGGTGGTCCTGCACCCGGTTATCCGCCTCAGGAAGGGAACTGGCAGCGGTCCTGGTGCTGTCGCCTGGGCGCCGGTCCATCGCTGTACGTAGGGGCGCGGGGCCGCCCTCCGTACCGATGGCCGCCGTGCTGGTGCAGCGCAGAGCCGTGATCCGCCGCCTGCGCGTTCGCTGTACTGCTGCAGTCGGCGTGCACGGCGGCCGACCGTCTCCTCGCTCGCCGCCGTGCCGCCGTGCTGGTCGTGTGTTGTCGTCCGCGCAGGGCTCTTGCCGTTCGGGCGCGGGGGAGGGCCGCCCGCCGCACTGCTGTCCCCGCCTGCGTCGGAGAACGGCGGGAGATCGATGACCACAGTTCCATCGATCCCGGGGGCCGGGGTCATCCGGCGAGATCGGCGTGTGAGGAGCGTCATGGCTGCCGTGTAGCTGAGTTGGCTGTATATCGACGCTTTTGCGGAACCGATCCTTCCCTGATGTCTTCATACAATCTCCCAGCCTTGATCACTTTTACGTGATCTTGAACAGAACAAGGGGGGATCGTGAACAGACAGTTCACGGCAGCTGCCATCTCGTTGGCGCTGTCCGTCACGCTGACCGCTCATACAACGGGCGTGGCGCACGCTCGGGAATCCGCTGTCAACGAGCAGCACTCCGCAGCCGCTAGCCCACTGGGACAGGTAACGGAGGCACCGGACGTCGCCTCAGCCCAGCTTGCTGCCAAACTCAGCGGCCACCGGGTCGAAGCGCTGTCGGAGCGTGCGGCTGACTCCACCACGTTCGCCAACCCCGACGGCACTTTGACCACGGAGACTTCCTCCGGGCCTGTGCGGGTGCAGGAGAACGGTGAGTGGAAGCGGATCGACACCACACTGGTTGATACCGGCCAGCGGCTGGAGCCCAAGACGGCTGTGGCCGATGTTGTGCTGTCGGATGGCGGGTCTGAGAACTTCGCCACTGTGTCGCGCGCGGGACGCACGTTCGGGCTCGACTGGGGTAAGGCCCTGCCAACTCCGCGCCTGGAGGGAGACACCGCGGTCTACCCGTCGGTGGTCCCCCACGGTGATCTGCATGTCACCGCTCTGCCGAATGGGTTCTCCGAGTCGCTGATCCTCAAGGAGCGGCCGACCACATCGGTCGAGCTGCGGTTGCCGGTCACCCTGGAAGGCATGGAGCTGGAGAAGACCACCCAGCGCCATCTGCGTCTTGAGGACAGCAAGGGCGAGCTGATAGCCAGCGCACCGGCTCCGCGCATGTGGGGTACCGGAACGGACAAGACGTCAGGGGAGCCACTTAAGTCGGCGGAGATCGCCACCACTATTGAGGAGACGGCTGAAGGCACCGTGCTGGTGCTCAAGCCGAGCCAGGCATTCCTTTCGGACCCGAGCGTCACCTACCCGGTCACCATCGACCCGACCACCACTCTGGCGGCCTCCACCGACACCTGGGTGGCCACCAACTACCCCGACTCCCAGCGCGGCTCCACCGAACTCAAAGCCGGCACGTATGACGGCGGTGGCACCAAGGCCCGCTCATACGTGAAGTTCGACGTGTCCGCCTACGCGGGCAAGCACATCCTCAGCTCCGAGCTGCGCCTGCACTCGTACTGGTCCTCCACCTGCGCCACTACCGGATCGGGTGTCGAGGCACGCCGCATCACCAGCAACTGGGACCCGAGCGGCATAACCTGGGGCGTCCAGCCGGCCACCGCCTCGACAGGCGTGGCTGTCTCCAAGGGCGCCTACGGATACAGCTCCGCCTGCCCGGCCAACTTCATGCGCTGGAACGTCGACGACGCCGTGCAGGCATGGGCGAACGGACAGCCCAACTACGGCTTCCAGATCAAGGCCGCAAGCGAGACCGACTCATTGAGTTGGCGACGTTTCCGCTCCGCCAACTACGTCGACGGCTCCCAAGGGCCGACCGAGCCCGCTCTGTCCGTCACGTACAACACCAAGCCGGGCGTCGCCGCGCCGGTCAACCCGGCGGACGGTGCGGTCACCGCCGACACCACCCCGACCCTGCAGGCCAAGGCCACCGACGCCGACGGCAACACCGTCCGCTTCACCTTCGAGGTGTGGAACGCGGCCGGCACCACCAAGCTGGCCTCCGGTACCTCTCCGTACGTCGCCTCCGGGGCGACAGGCTCCTGGACACCAGCAGCCGCACTGGCAGCCGGTTCGTACAAGTGGCGCATCGCCACCTATGACGGCACGAACTGGAACGGCACCTGGTCCCCGTGGCGGACCTTCACCATCGACACCTCTGTGCCCGCCGCGCCCACACTCTCATCTGCGACCTATCCCGACGACGGGCTGTGGCACGGCGACGCCGGACAGGCCGGCACTTTCAGGATTGCGGACCCGGCGGGCAAGGCCATCTCTGCCGACTACTCCTTTGACGGCGCACCGTCCACGCTCGTGTCCCTCAGCAGTGGCGCTGCGAGCGTTACCTGGACGCCGCCCACGCGAGGCACGCACACGCTTCGCGCGCGGGTGAAGAACGCAGCGGGCACCTGGTCCGAGTGGGGGGAGTACTCCTTCCACGCCGGCGTGATCACCGGAAACCTCTCCGGCTCCTTCATCAACGACATCGCCGAAACCCACTTCGCTCCCACCCTCCACCCGGTCGACCCCCTGGAGGAGACCGACGAGGCATTCGTCGACGTCGACATTCCGGAGGAGGACGACACCCCGCCCGGCTACGTCGAGGAGATAGACCCGGAGAAGACCGAGACCGAAGAGACCGCCACGGCCCTGCCGGTGACCGAACTGCCCGAGAAGGCCGACAGCAGCCTCGTCGGCACCAGCGCGGACGGCACCGCACAGACCCTGCTGAACCTTCCCCCAGCCGCAGCCTCCCCGGCCGAACTCAGCAGCACCGGCCTGGTGATCTACCCCAACACCCAGACCGACGCCGACACCGTCGCAGTGCGTTCCGCCGCCAACAAGGTGGAACTGTTCCACCTCCTGCGCAGCGCAAACGCTCCACGCTCCTACACCTACAAGGTGGACCTGCGGCCCGGTCAGGAGATCACCGCCGTCTCCGACAACACGCTGATGGTGTCCGACCCTCAGGGCAGCCTGGCGACGTTCATCTCCGCGCCTCTCGCTCTGGACGCAAAGGGCAACACCGTGGCGGTGTCCATGAAGCTGACCGGGACGGACATCGTGATCAGCCTCGCTCCCGCAGCGGGCCAAACCGTGCACTACCCCGTGCTCCTGGACCCGAGCGCCAGCGGCTACACCGTCACGCCGTCCGAGAAGAGGTACTGCTATTGGAACCCCTACGACTGTGCCAAGGCCCGTGACCAGGCCAACGTCGCTCTCCATTACGCCAACCAGTACTACGCCAAGAGCACCCTGTACCAGGGCACCGGCGACGCCTTCCGGCACTGCCTGTGGAACGCCTTGATGGAGATCTACATCGACCACGAGACGGCGTACGAGGTGGCCACGCGACACGAGTCCGAGTCCCGCGGCATCGACAAGACCATGGACCTGAACAACAACAAGAAGGGACGCGAGATCGGCCGCTACTACAAGGGTAAGAAGAACGCAGGAGCCTCCGCCCGGAGCTCGTGCAAGAGTGCGGTCTCCACTGGAAAACTGTGGATCATCAAGAGCGGCAGACTCGTGAGGAGCAACGCGTGACGCACCTGCTCAGCCGGCGTATCGCGCCTGTACTGGTCCTGATACAGGTTGCCTATGTCGCGTTGCTGGAAATCGCATTCAGCACGCTCGGTCCGGATACCGCAGAGCTCGATCACACCAATCCGTCCGCCTCCGGCCGCTTGCTCTACGCCGCGGTCATCATCGGGGCACTTATCGTCCTGGTTGGCGGGGCGGTGCTCCTGGGACTGGACAAGGCACGAACCGCCTGCCCTGGGGCGGTACGAACCGCCTGGCTCGCGGTCCTCGCCATCGGTGAGCTGGCCATCGCCAGCACCTTCCTGTTCCACATGGCGAAGGAAACCTTCGGACCCGACACGTTGATCGGGACCGCCGCTATCGTCGTGTGCGGGCTCATCGCCTTCGCGTGCGCGAGTGAGGTGCGCGTCTCCTTCCGCCGATCATCGGCCGACGCGCAAAGCTGACGCCTGGAGCAACGTGGCCGTCTTCGATGGCCACGTTGCTCCGCTCGATCGCGCTCAGCAGGCTGCCGCTGTCGAGAGTGTGCATCGATTGCGACGGAAGCTTCCCCGCCCTCCTAGTCGTTCCGCAGTCCTAGGTGTTCTCTCCCGGGAGGTTGTGGGCGGGGTGAGGCGGGTCTCGGCTCGGGCATCCTGAATGGGCGAGGGCTTGCGGGTTCGTGTGGAACGCACCGGCACCGCAGAAGGCTGCCAAGCACAAGAGGTTCCTGGCCAAACTGATCACGGCCGCCAAGACCGCCGCCACACACCTGCGGGGATGCCCCCTAAGCGTGGACCAGGACGACGACGGCCTGGCGGCCGAAGCCGCCCCGGGCTCATGGCCCGGTGAAGCGGACCTGATCGGCCGCCCAATCACCCGCCCGCTGCCACGGGCGCAGCCGCCCGAGCAGATAGCCGGCCGCGAGGGCGGCGACCGCGGTGACGACGATGGCCTTCACGACCACCGCATCCCAATTGCGGACAGCTGCTCGATCCGTTCCGGGGTCAGCGTCGCGGCCCTGCTCCGCTGGTTGCTGACCCATGCACCAAGCTTCAGCTGTACGTCCCACTGCTCCTGGTCCTCGCCGTCCCCGCCCACGGTGATCGTCTCGATGTGCTTCCTTGGGACCTGAAGGTGTCCTTCGCGCTGGTAGTACTGTTTGGCGGCTTCGTAGTTCATGGCCCACTTGTCGGCCTGCGTACGGCGCGGCTTCGGCTTCTCGTCCTCGCTGGCGGGCTCGATGCCGAGGACCTGTTCGCACATCCACTGCTGCACGGTCGTGAGCTGATCCCACCCGAGGCTCACCGACTGCACCCACCGCCCCAGATCCTCGCCCTGGCGCAGGACCTCGCCCGCCTCGGTGGGCAGCGCCTCACCGGTGTCCAGGTGTATCCGCACCAGGTGGAAGCACCTCTGCCAGGTCACCGGCCACGGCGGGCACCACGACGCGTCGATCTCCTCCAGCTGCTCACGCCGCTCGTCTGACAGCGCCCCCGCCCAGGACTCCACCGGCAGCCCTTCGGCCTGGCGCTGTTCGAAATGCTGGGCGCGCCGGGCGGCGGCCCGAGCATTCTTCAGCCAGATCCCCATCCGGTAGCCCTGGTAGGTGGCGTCCAGCGGCGCTAGGAGGTGCCCGTGTTCGGCCGCCCACCCGCGCGCCGCCGCGAGACCTTCCTCCCACGCGACGTCGAAGTGGCTCCAGATCATGCCGAGCTTCTCCAGCTGCCGGGCGCGGTCGGCGTCCATGTCGCCGCGGGCGTAGAAGCGCCTGGCGTCGGCGGTCCACTGCCCCAGCGGAAACCCGGCGAGCGAGGCCGGCCACCCCTCGCCTTCCGCCTCCTGGTCCTCGACGGCGGGCGCGCGGTAGGTGAACGGCACCTTCAGGTCGCCGTGCTCGCGGGCGTAGATGACGGCGGCCTCGATGCCGCGCCGCCAGTGCTCGTGTTCCGGGTTGAGGACGCGCAGGTTGATGAACGCCGCGAGCTGGGCGGGGTCGCGGGGCGTGGAGAACTGCAGCAGTGCCCGTGCCGGCACTGACAACCCACGGTCGCTTCGGTCGCTCTCCGGCCCCTGGTCCTCCTGCTCCCCGCCGCGTGTCTGTACGCCTCTCACGCGGCTCTGCGCCTGCTGCTCGGCGAGCTGCTCGACGACCCGGGCGTCGTGTGCCCTGAGCGCCTCCAGTAGCTTCGCCAGCCCGCCGTAGGCCCGGGAGGTAAGCATGTTGTCCGCGGTCTCGCCCGGCCCGAGCAGGACGGGCACGACGAGCGAGGCGATCTTGCCCTCGCCGGGCTGCATGCGCAGCGCGCGGCCCACAGCCTGGACCAGGTCGGGCATGGAGCCGCGTACATCCGCCCAGTACACGGAGTCGCAGTTCTTGGTGTCGACACCCTCGCCCAGAACCCGTACCGACCCCAGGAAGCTTTTCTCCACGACGGTGCCGTCCGTGGCGATGCCGGCCGCGAAGTCGTCTAGGACGCGGCGGCGGTGGAGCGGCTTGTGGTCGCCGCACAGCCAGTTGGCCCAGATCGTCTTCGGATACAGCTCCGGCTCCGCCCCGTGCAGCCGCTCGGCGACATCCGGGAGGCCGGCGGCGAAGGCTTCGGCCTCCTTCACCACGTGGTGGAAGACCAGCGTGCGGCGGAAGCCTTCCTCGGCGGACGCCTTCACCAGGGCAGTCTGCAAGGCGGCGAGCCGGGCCCCGCGGACCTGATCGGACCGTGCTTCTGCGCCGAGGAGCTGCGCTGCCTGAAGCTGGGTGTCGGTGACGTCCACGCATACGACCTGGTAGGGGGCACAAATTCCCCGATCGATGGCCTCCGAGAGCGTCAGCGTGAAGCAGCGGCTGCCGAAGGGCCCGTCGGGGGCGTCTTCCATGCTCGCGACCAACTCGCCGGGGGCGCCGGCCTCGTCCTCGTCCGCGAGCTGCCACAGCCGGGGCGTGGCCGTCATGTAGAGGCGGCGCAGGGAGGGGATCTTCTGGTTGTCGTGGACGACGGCCCACGGCTTCCCGATCCGGCCCGAAACGCGGTGGGCCTCGTCCACGACGATCAGGTCCCAGGCCGCGAGGCCCCCGGTGTGTGCGCGCTCCAGGGTGCCGAGCCCGAGGGAGGCGTACGTGGCGTACACGGTGACCTTGTCCAGGCCTCGCGTCCACTCCACCAACTCGTCCACGTTCGTGGTGTTGGGGAAGGACACCTCCTCACCCCGCAGCGAGGACACTCCGATCATCGGCCCCCGACGGCCTGCCTCGCGCCACGCGGCCTCGGTCTGTGCCAGGAGGTCCAGCGAGGGCACGAGCACCAGCACACGGCCCGCGTGGAGCTCCTCCGCGCTGCGGGCCGCCACCCGGGTCTTCCCGGACCCCGTCGCCATGATCACCTGTGTACGAAGCCCTCGCTCGGGCACCAGCGATCTTGCAGGCAATTCGAGGGCTCGCAGGACCGCATCAACGGCTTCTCGCTGCGCAGCTTCGCGCTGATCAGCGCGGTCTTTGCTCGACATATCGGTCTGCCTTCTCCTGGGGTGCCGTCCGGTCGATCCGAGCGGAGAGAACCAGAAACCCGCACGTGGAGGGACCACAGGGGCTACGGCTGGGCCGACTCGGTCGACTGCTCGACATCCTCGCCGGAGCGCCGGAACAGCCATGTGGAAAATCCCGCTAACGTCTCCGGAACGCCCCTGGTGGTGTGCTCTGTATCCAGAGTCTATCTACACTTCAAAATGAAGCACAATGAAACTGCAGACCGAACCCTGCCCCAACGCGTTCAAAAGCCGTTGGCCCCTGCCCCACCGATAAGCCGTTCAGGGACCTGACGGCCATTCAGGCCGCCCCCGAATGGCCGACCCCGTACGCACCCGCACCCGACCTGACCACCCGCCCCCACCCCCCCCTCTTCCACTTGCCACCACCCGGTGAGTAGCGCGGATCGGGGTACACGGGCCGGCATGGCACCGAAGACTGAACACCCGATGCCCCTGCGGGCCCTACGGCAACTGCGCCGCGTCCGTACCTTCTATATGGCAGGTGTCCTGCTGTGGGCGGCCGCCGCGGCTTGGACGGGATGGGCCCACCCCGGGAGTCGGCAGATGTGGGTCTCCCTGCTCCTCCTGGCAGTCTTCACCGGCCTGCTTGGCGCCGCGTCCCTGTGGTTGCAGCGCCTCCAGGCTGCCTCAGGACGCAAGCCGGCACATCACGCCACCCGACGAGCCATCGCCCCACGCCACGCAAACGCCTGAGCCCGACATGCGCAAACCTGGATTCTGGGGCGCGTACCGGTGACCGCATGCGCCCTTGGCGGCCAAACGTCAGAAGTGAAGGAGCCCCCACTCACCGCCCAGGCCCGTCAGACATGGCCCGACGTGTTCATTGCAGACAATGGGGCAAGCAGGACGACATTCAAGCTCCGTCCCATGCGAGGAGTCGCCATGACCACCTTTGTCATCACTGTTCCCGGCACATTCATCTCGGACGTCACCGACTCCGCGCGCTCGGCTTTCGAGCGGAAGCTGGCCTCGCGGCACACGGATGTCAGTGAGAGTGAAGGACTGGACCTCCTCACACTGAACGAGGACGGCACCTTCTCTGTCCGCCTCGAGGTCGACGCCCCGGACCGGTACGAGGCCGAGCTAGACGCCACAAGGCTCGTCTCAGCCGCGCTGAAGGAGGCAGGGATCGCGGAAGCCGACGCCCCGCTCGGCCCGCCAGCCGTCACCGGTATCGACAGCGACCTCTGACCCCTTCTCACTGCAGGCGGCCCACGCCAATGCCAGATCCGGCAAGCCCGAGCCCCCTGAATCCGTAGCCAGCTTGGCCCGCGCCAGCGGGCCTCAAGGTCCTGGAGGCGCAGCCGGAAGGACCCTTGAGGCGGGGGAGCGCAGCGGACCCGCCGCTTCGGGCTGAAGCGAAGCGGAAGCCCCGGAATGGGCCGAAGGCCCAGCGCTCAGGGAGCGCAGCGAACGGAGCGTCACCCCCGGCGCGCAGCGCCGGGGGTGGGTGGGACGCGCAGCGTCCCACCAGCGCTCCCGCGGAGCGGGAGCGCAACACCCGCGCGAAGCGCGGGTGTTCGCTTGCACATCGCGCAGCGATGTGGTACCCGCTCCGCGGG
>NZ_BAAASR010000052.1:0-50187 GCF_039532985.1 Streptomyces gobitricini
CAGCCGCTCAGCAAGGCTCGTCATGCCCGGTACAACGAGCCGAACCGCCAAAGGAAACGACGTCTTAGACCGCGTCCTACGGGCGCGGTCCCCACAACAACCGGCATGCCCGGGCCTCCCCGCAGGAGAGGTGGTCGGGGCGGGCCACGGGGGTGTCCGGTTCGTCTCCCGCCGTGTTCCGTATTCTCCAGAACCCGCGGCACGGCGGTTCGCGTGGCGCGTGACCGGCGCCAGGTCCGCGTGTCGAGGGATGGTGGTGGCCATGAGAAAACCGGTCCCCAAGCGGGTGGTTCTGTCGCTGGTCCTGGCGATGCCCTGCTCGCTGCCGACGCCGGCCTCGAGCTGCCGGCCGTTCAAGTGATCCTCCGTGTCAGGCGTGTCAGAGGCGCACCTTTCTTCACCCGGTCGGGCCGATCCGGTTCACGCCCATCATCCGGCACCGTGAACCCGATCGGCCCGATCGGGTAAAGAAGGGTGATCGATACGCCGGTGCCGTCAGGTCCGGCCCGGCGCAGCCGCCAAGGAGCCCTCTTGATACGAGTGATGAGACGCCTGACGAGGACCACGACTGCGGCCATAATGGCCGTACTCGCACTTTTCGCCTCACAGCTGACCGCGGCTGCATCGGCCCAAGCCGCCGCTCAGCCCCTGCCCGGGGGCAAGGCGAATTGGGTGGTCTCCGTCGGGCACATGGACACCGCCGGCAGCAACAACTACCGCAACTGGGTGCGATTGGGCTACTACGTCTTCGCCAACGACGGCACGGTGACCACCTCCTACTGGAACTGGGCACAGCGTGACCAGCCCAAGCGCGTGGACGCGATGACCGCCGACTGTGGCGGAAACGTTCCCACCTGCGCGGTCCGAACCGTCGAGGGCTTCGCCGGCTCACCCACCGGAGGCTTCCGGGGCACCTACACCTACGCGACCGACGGGCGTCTGGTCGTCACATGGTCCAAGGACGCTTCTGGCGCAGCACTCAACAGTCCCCTCACCGAGCGGTGGAATCTGGAGAGCGGTCTCGCCAATGGGGCCGCGGCACGTATGACCAGCCCCACTTTCTACGGTGCGTACGGCAACAACGTGCAAGTCCCGGCCAGTGGTGAATTCTCCAGTTACACCGCCAACTTCGGCATAGGCTACGGAAGCAACGCCTCGCTGGACCGTGAGACCCGCGCCACCATGGACCAGCTCGTAAACGACCCGCGCTACAACGCCCAGTCCTACAAGGGTGCGTTTGTCGTGGCGAAGGCATCCTCTTCGGATCCGGCCACCCGCGTCGGTATCGTGGGACGTGAGGGCTCCGGCGGTACATGGACCTTCGGTGGTACGTCGAACCCGTGGAAGCTCTGCTCCGGCGGTTCCTGCATGGGCTGGCTGCAGCCCAATACCAGCTGTGCGGGAACGGATAAGGACCGTGTGCGCTACATCGCGGAGATCGGCGGAGGGCGCAGGAACACCGAGGAATACTGGTGTCAATCCCTGGCGCAGGGCCAGCCCTGTTACAAGTACAACTCACACCCCCGGCCCATGCTGCAGATCATCGACGACTCCGGAAAGTTCCAGGGCTGGGTCGGAGTCGAGGCCTTCACCCACGTGGACACGAAGACCGGTCTTCCGGACAGCAGTTGGGTCGAGGGGTACTGGGGGATATTCGACAACGTTTCGTCGGCCCTGCAGCCCAGACTGCCCGTCACGTAGGGAAGCCGGCGTATCGCCAGGTCGAACAGTGCCGCCGTTCACGGCAGAACGACGAGTGTCCGCTCCGGGGTGGTGCCCCTGAACCTTGTGGCCGGATATCAGAGATCGCACGGGATCGACGCGGCACCGTGGCGGCCGCGGCGTGCAGGAGGCGGCCGGCAAGGCGCTGGACGGCACCGCGGACGATGTGCGGCGCTTCCTGGAGACCGGCCAGTACGAGGCGCGTTTCCAGGACGACCGGGTGCGGGTCGCGCAGATCATGAGCGTGGGCGGCCCGACGGTCAAGGAACGTGGGCGAGCGGTGCTGCAGGCCAACACCGAGCAGGCCGTCCAGGCCTTCCTGGAGACCGGCCAGCACGACGCGCGCCTCGTCGACGACCGGATCCGCGCCACCCGCATCGCCGAAGCCGGCGGCCCCGCGGTCAAGGCGGCGGCCCGCAAGGCCTGACCGGTACGCCGGAGGAACTGCGCCACTTCCTGGACATCGGCCAGTACGAGGCCCGCGCCAAGGACGAGGCGGCGAAGAAGAAGCCGGCCCCGGCGAAGAAGGCCACTCCCGCCAAGCGCTGAGCACACGTCCTGAGCCCAGCCGGCCCAGCCCCGTCCAGCCCGGTGGCCGGCCTCTGCGCCTCGATGCCGGTATGCCGGTCCGCCTCGGTGGGTGACACACCGAGGCGGACCCCCGGGGGCGTCGGGGGCGGGAGGTCGGCGTGCGGGCGCCCTGAAGGCCGGCTTGCGCCGGTTCCCGGGGATCGAAGGGGGAGAATCGTCCCGTGACCCTGAAGATTTCCATCGACGCGGGCTCCCCGACCGCCCCGTACGAGCAGCTGCGCGCCCAGATCTCCGACCAGGTCCGATCGGGCCGCCTCCCCGTCGGCCACAAGCTGCCGACCGTCCGGGGGCTCGCCGGGGAACTGGGCCTCGCGGCGAACACCGTCGCCAAGGCGTACCGCGTGCTGGAGACCGACGGGGTGATCGAGACGCGGGGCCGGGCCGGCACGTTCGTCGCGGCGGCCGGGGACGCCGCCGCCCGCCAGGCGGCCACGGCGGCCGCCGCGTACGTGGCCGAGGCCCACCGCCTGGGCCTCGGCCGCGCCGACGCGGAAGCGGCCGTTGCGGACGCACTGCGAGCGGTGTACGGGCCGTGACGGAGCCTTATGTGCGGCTCGGGTGTCCGTGGGCGGGCCGCGACGGGGCCTCAGGTCGGGCTCGGGCGTCCGGGCAGGGGCCGTGACTAAGCCTTATGTGCGGCTCGGGTGTCCGGGTGCGGGGCCGTGACGGGGCCCTTGGGCGCGGCTCGGGTGACTCGGACGCGGGGCCGTGACGGGGCCTCGGGCACCGGCCGGTGCGCCGTCTACAGGTACAGCCCCGCGTCCGCGCCGCGCGCCTGGTCCGGGATCGCCGCCGGACCGGTGCCGCGCCGCAGCGCGTACAGCTCCGCCAGCGTCGCGCCGTCGCGGCCGACCCCGTCCTCGCTGCCGAGCCACGCCACCGCCTCCGGCCGGGTCAGCGGGCCGACCTCGATCCGGGCCAGGCAGCGGCCGGGGCGGACCACCGCCGGGTGCAGGCGCTCCAGGTCCTCGTTGGTGGTGACCCCCACCAGGACGTTGCGGCCCTGCCCCAGCAACCCGTCCGTCAGGTTCAGCAGCCGCGACAGGGCCTGGCCGGCCGTGTGCTTGGCCTCGCCGCGGATCAGCTCGTCGCAGTCCTCCAGGAGCAGCAGCCGCCACCGGCCGTTCGCCGTGCCCTCGTCCTCGCCGATCGCGATGTCCATCAGGTAGCCGACGTCGTTGAAGAGCCGTTCCGGGTCCAGTACGCAGTCGACCTGGCACCAGTCGCGCCACGAGCGGGCCAGCGTGCGCAGAGCCGACGTCTTGCCGGTGCCCGGCGGGCCGTGCAGGAGGAGCAGACGGCCCGAGATGTCGTCGGGCGTGACCTTCATCAGGCGGTCCATCGCCTCCGCCACCGGTGCGGTGTAGTTGGGCCGCACCTCTTCCCAGGTACCGGCGGCGATCCGGCGGGTCGTGCGGTGCGGGCCCCGGCGCGGCGACACGTACCAGAAGCCCATGGTCACGTTGTCCGGCTGCGGCTCCGGGTCGTCCTTCGCGCCGTCGGTCGCCTGCTTCAGCACCCGTTCGGCCAGCTCCGGCCCGACCGCCGTGACGGTCACGTCGGCGCCCCGGTTCCAGCGGGAGACCAGCAGCGTCCACCCCTCGCCCTCGGCGAGCGTGGCGCTGCGGTCGTCGTCACGGGCCGAGCGCAGCACCGAGGCCCCCGGCGGGAGCAGGGTCGCACCGGGCTTGACCCGGTCGAGGGACGACGTGTGCGAGTACGGCTGCTCACCCGTCGCGAAGCGCCCGAGGAACAGCGCGTCGACGACGTCGGCGGGGGAATCGCTGTCGTCGACGGTGAGCCGGATCGGCAGGGCCTCATGAGGGTTGGCAGACATGCGCCCCATGATCCGGCACGCACGTGTCCGCCGCACAGTGTTTATGTACGTGTCCCCACCCGCACGGTGAGGACCCGTCGGGGACTCCGGAAGACCGCGCACTGCCCTCGGCCGGCCGGCGGAACCCGTGGGGTGCTCCGGGCGGGGCGCCGCGCGGGGCGCGCCGGGACCGGCCGCGGCCGACAGGGGCTTTTCGTGTTCGTCACCGCCACCGTCGCCGCGGTGTCCAGAGGCGTGGCGTCACCCCGACAAAAACTCCTCCGCATGGGTGAGTTGCCCCCTAACTTGCGGATATCGGGCCTCGAGGGGGAGCAGACTTCAACTCGACGTCAACTCCACGCCACGCCACGGCTATTGGCATGGACACTGCATCCTGCTACGAACTTTTAAGGCAGAAATCCTGCCAATGGGAGGTTCCATGAAACTGTCCCGAGCCGCGGCGTTCACCACCTCACTCCTCCTCGGTGCCGCCCTGACCCTCACGGGGGCAGGGGCGGCGCAGGCCGACTCGTCGGCCGCAGCCCTCGACTACGTGGCCCTCGGCGACTCCTACTCCTCCGGAGTCGGCGCCGGCAGCTATGACAGCGCGAGCGGCAACTGCAAGCGCAGTACCCGGGCCTACCCGCAGCTCTGGGCGGCCGCCAATTCCCCCTCCTCCTTCGCCTTCACGGCGTGCTCCGGTGCCCGCACCAACGACGTGACGGCGGGTCAGCTCGGCCCGCTCTCCTCCGCCACCGACCTCGTCTCCATCACCATCGGCGGAAACGACGCCGGTTTCGCCGACGTCATGACCACCTGCGTCCTCCAGTCCGAGGCCACCTGCATCGCCCGCGTCAACGAGGCGAAGAACTACGTCGACACGACCCTCCCCGGCCGCCTCGACTCGGTGTACTCGGCGATCAGATCCAAGGCGCCGTCGGCGAGGGTCGTCGTACTCGGCTACCCGCGCTTCTACAAGCTCGGTGGCAGTTGCCTGGCCGGCCTGAGCGAGAACGAGCGCCGTGCCATCAACAGCGGCGCGGACCACCTCAACGCCGCGACCGCCAAACGCGCCGCCGACCACGGCTACACCTGGGCGGACGTCGCCCCCGCCTTCACCGGCCACGAGATCTGCTCCAGCGCCTCCTGGCTGCACAGCGTCAACTGGCTCAACATCGGTGAGTCGTACCACCCCACCGCCGCCGGACAGTCCGGTGGCTACCTGCCCACCTTCAAGGCCGCGCTGTAAGGAGCCGCGCTCGGCGGAGCGGTCCCGCGCGGAGTCGGCGTACCGCCCCGCCGGTGTGGCGCCCTCAGGGGGCGCCGGACGGCGCCCCCTGGTGGGCGTTCCGTCCGGCGTCCCGGCATCCTTGCCCCACGACCGTCCTTGCCCCACGACCGTCCTTGCCCCACGACCGTCCTTGCCCCACGACCGTCCTTGCGCCCGCCCATCCTGCAGTCGGCGTCCTCGCACCCGGCGTCCTTGCGCCCCCGGCCGTCCTCGCGCCCGAACGAGACCCCCGCTCAATGGGGCGGCGCCCCGACCGGGCTTCCGGGTCTCCGGCCCGACCCGGCCGGGCTGTGTCCCGCCCTCTCCGTACGCATGCCCCGGGTGCCCGGCCCGCCGCACGGTGCCCTCGCCGGGGCGGAACTCCACCGTCTCCCGGCGTCGGACCCGGGCCCGCGCCCCCCGCCCACCGGGCGGGGCGGCATGGGGGTCGTCCCGCCACCTCCCGTACCGCGTCCGGGTCTTCGGTTGCGGGGTCCTGGGCCGGCTCGTCCCGGCCTCGGTGGCAACTTGTCCAACTCGCCCTGAATTCACTTGTATTCGGAGGGTAGTCGTCAACCCTCGTACATGTGTGGTGAATCCCGTCACCGGGATACACGCATGAGATGCGGGGACGATAGGGTTAATCTGCAGCGGCCGGGTGCCCTCGTACGGGTGGGGAGTGACATGGAACAGATAACGGTGCGCAGCAGGCCTCGGGTGCCTGCGATCACGTGCGGGAGCAGCGCGACCAGTACGCGTCTCGACCGCCATCTCTCGGTGCTGGGCGGCCCGGTCGTCCCGCAGCGCGAGTCCGCCGAAGCGACCTTGCTGATGCGGGAGTTGACGTCGCGTGATGTCGGTCACGCCCGCACGAGCAAGAGCGCCCGCGTCCGGCTCTTCGCACCGCTGCGCCGACTGCGCCGCTCGCTCTTCGGCAACCACGCCTGACGGCACCCCGCCCGCCCGTACCCATCCGCCGGAAGTCCCGCCGTGCAGGGTCGTTCCCGGCCACGACCCACGGTCCGCAGTCGGCATCCGGCCCGGGCGGGGCGCCGTGCGGGGCCGCCCCCGCGGGGGTGGACGGCGTCGGCACGGCTCCCCGTCAGGGACCGCACGGCGACCGTCCTCGTGGCCGTACCCCCTCTGGGGCCGGGACGAGCCGACAGGGGCCGCGCCCCGGTCCACCGGGCGTGGTCGGCCCGCGGTCAGGCGTCAGGCCACCACTCCGTCACGCCGCAGCTCCACTTGCTCGCCGTCCGGCATGCCCAGCTCCCGCAGTACCGCGTCCGTGTGCTCGCCCAGGGCGGGCACCGCCCCCATCGGGGCGTCAGCGCCGCCGGGATACGTGATCGGCGGCAGCAGCGCCCGCAGCGGACCCACCGCCGTGTCCACCTCCCGCCACCGGTCGCGGGCCGCGAGCTGGGGATGGGCGGCCACGTCCGCGACCGTGTTGAGACGGGCGCACGCGATGCCGGCCGCGTCCAGGCGGTCGATCGCCTCCGCGGCGGTCAGCCCGGCCAGCGCCTCGGCCACCACCGCGTCGGTCTTCGCCCGGTGCGCCACCCGTGCCGTGTTCGTGGCGAACGCCGGGTCGTCGCCGAGCTCCGGCCGGCCCAGCACCAGCTCGGCCAGCCGCCGCCACTCACGGTCGTTCTGCACCGACAACAGCACCTGCCCCCCTTCGGCCGTCGGGTACGCGTCGTAGGGCGCGATGACGGCGTGCCCCAGCCCCGTACGAGCAGGGGCCTCGCCCCCGTGCATCCCGTGGTGCAGCGGATGTCCCATCCACTCGGCGAGCGACTCCAGCATGGAGATCTCCACCGGTCCGCCCAGCCCCGTCGTCGCCCGCCGCAGCAGGGCCGCCAGTACGCCCGAGAAGGCGTACATGGCCGCCGCGATGTCGGCGGCCGGGATCCCCGCCTTGACGGGCCGGTCGGGCGTCCCGGTCACCGACACGAGCCCCGCCTCGCACTGCACGAGCATGTCGTACGCCCGTTTGTGGGCGTACGGGCCACCAGCCCCGTACCCGGAGATGTCGACCCCGATCAGCCGCGGGTGCGCCGCGCACAGGGTCGCCGCGTCCAGGCCCAGCCGGGCCGCGGCCCCCTGCGCCAGATTCTGGACGAACACGTCCGCGCCCGCGACAAGGCGGTGGACGACGTCGATGCCGCGCGGGTCCTTGAGGTCCACGGCCACCGACTCCTTGCCCCGGTTGCACCACACGAAGTGCGAGGCGAGGCCGCCCGCCGCGGTGTCGTAGCCCCGCGCGAAGTCACCGCCGTCCGGGCGCTCGATCTTGATGACCCGGGCGCCCAGGTCGGCGAGCTGGCGCGTGGCGAACGGCGCGGAGACGGCCTGCTCGACGGCGACGACGGTGATGCCTTCGAGGGGCAGCGGCAGAGTGCTCATGACAGCCGTACCTACCGTGTACGTGCCACCTTTGTCACCCCTTCGGGGTCGTGTGCCTCCGCGCCACGAGCGGCACGCACACCGTCGGCGGCGCCGGCGGACGGGCGGACGGCGCCGCCGACGGACGGGCGGGCGACCGGGCGGTGCCCTCCGGCACGGGCGCGTCGCCGGACGGGTCCCGCGCCGCCTCGGTCACCGCAGGGACCGGCGACCACCCGGCGGCCGTCACGGCCGCCGTCCGGCAGGCCGTCCGGTGTACGCGTCCGACACTGGCGGCGGCAGGCACCGCGGCGGCTGCCGCACCCCGTCGGCCGGCTGCCGCACTCCTTCGCCGCCTACAGGAGGGACAGTTGGCCCTCGGGGCCCTCTTCCTCCCGGTCCAGTACCGAAGCGGGGCGGCGGGCCGCGCCGGGGGCGGGCAGCACGCCGGCCGCGCGCAGGCCCGTGCGGGTGAGCGGCTCCGTGCCGGACAGGTCCGGGCGTTCCGACTCCAGCCGGGCCTGGAGGGCCAGCACGGTGATCAGCTCCAGCAGCTCGGACGTCCACTCCTGGGGCCAGGTGGCGGGGCGGATCGCCTCCAGGGTGCCGGACTGGGCGGGGGCGGTGCGGCGCTCGAACCAGAGCTCCAGTATCCGGACGCCGCCGACCCGGTACTCCCACGCCTCGGCCGGTACGGGCGAGATCCGGCCGCCGTCGCCGACCAGCAGGGCCTCGTCCTCCGCTTCGTACGCCAGGAGGTGCGGGCGCGCCGGGAGCGTGGCGCGGACGTAGGGGCGGCGCCCGCCGGGCAGCCGGGGGCGCTCCCCGCCCCGCGCGCCGCGCAGCTGGACGTCCGCCATGCGGCGGCCCAGCGCCACCCCGGCCGCCCAGACGGCGGGGTCGGCCGGCAGCGGGACGGCGCACCCGGCGGGGGAGGGGCGGGCGGCCGCCAGCGCCCAGGCCGTCAGGTCCTCGGGGGCGACCCCGGTGCCGTACCGCTCGCCCAGCAGCTCCAGCAACCCGGGCGCGATGTTCGGCTCCCGCCCGCCGGGGCGCCGGTACAGCGGGCGGATGCGGCCCGGGCGGCCCGCCGGGGAGCGGCCGTCCGGCAGCGCCGCCGTCATGAGCAGCGCGGGGCCCGCGGCCCGTGGCACGTAACCCTGCTCGACGGCGAACACCTGCCGCTCGTCGGCCACCCGCCACAGCTCCGGGCGGGCCGCGTCCAGCAGCCGGTGGTCCGGCAGCAGCCACTGCTCGTCGAACGGCCCGTGGGCCAGCCGTACCGGCTCGGGGCACGGGCCCGCCTCCCGCGCGAACCGGGCCGTCGCGGTCCGCTGCCCGGGCAGCGCGGCGACCGAAGTCGTGAGCGTACGCGCCCGGGTGGGCCGGAACAGGGCCGCCCGCTCGTCCTCCCCGGCCCGTACCAGCGCCTCCCAGCGGGCACGCAGGGTGCGCGCGTCCGGGGCGACGACCCAGGGGCGTCCCAGCCGCAGCGGGGCCACGGACCAGGGCATCAGATCGTCGAGCAGGGGCACATCATCCGTCACGGCCCGCATGCTAGTGACCGCGCTCGGTCCGCCTCCACCGCGCCGCCCGCCCGGCCCGCCTCCCCAGCGCCGTCCGCCCCGCCCCCCGCCGCCTTACGCCCGCACCGAGCGGTCAGGTCCGCCCGCACCGTGGTCAGTCCGCCTCCACCGTGACCGTGAAGGAGAACCGGTCGCCCCGGTAGCGGATGCGGGCCACGTCCACCACCCGGCCGTCCTCGTCGTAGGTCACGCCCGTGTAGTGCAGGATCGGCGACAGCAGCGGGACCTGGAGCAGCTCGGCCGTCTCGGGGTCGGCCAGCCGGGCCTCCACGGTGTCGGTGATCCGGCTGATCCGCACGCCGACCGCGTCCCGCAGCACCTTCGTCATCGGCCACCGTTCCAGGTCGGCGAGGTCGATCCGGGCGGCGACCTCCGGCCGGACGGCGTTCTCCGCCCAGTTCGTCGGCTCGCCGGTCTCGCCGTCGCGGCGCAGCCGCCGGTACATCACCACTTCCGCGAGGTCCGGGAAGTGCTCGGTGAGTTCACCGGGGACCTTGTCCTCGCCGTGGCCGAGAATCGTCGTCAGCTCGCCCGACTGCTGGGCCACGATCGCGTCGATCGAGCCCAGCAGCCGGCGCGGTGCGCTGCGCCGGGCGCCGGGCTCGATGAATGTGCCGCGCCGCCGGTGCCGGCTGATCAGCCCCTCCGCCTCCAGCTCCTTGAGTGCCTGCCGCATGGTCAGGACGCTGACGCCGTAGTGCGTGGCCAGCTGCTCCTCGGTGGGCAGGCGCAGCGAGGCGTCCGGCGCCCGCCCGAGTATGGAGGCGCGGAGGGACTGCGAGACCTGGTACCACAGCGGGAGCTTGCGGTTCAGGACCAGCGAGTCGGGGGCGAAAGCGGTCACATGTACTCCGTACTACGGCCGAAAGTGGCGCTCAAGACCCTGCCACACGTCGTCGTACCCGCGCTGCAGATGGCCGGCGTCCGTCGCCTGGGCGGTGGCCGTGACGGGCCAGCGGGTCTCGAACATGAAGGCCAGACCGTCGTCGATCTTCTGCGGCTTCAGCTCCGCCGAGCTCGCCCTGTCGAACGTCTCCCGGTCGGGGCCGTGCGCCGACATCATGTTGTGCAGCGAGCCGCCGCCCGGGACGAACCCCTCGGCCTTGGCGTCGTACGCGCCCTCGATCAGGCCCATGTACTCGCTCATCACGTTGCGGTGGAAGTACGGGGGGCGGAAGGTGTCCTCGCCGACCAGCCAACGCGGTGCGAAGACCACGAAGTCGACGCCCGCCAGGCCCGGGGTGTCGGACGGCGAGGTGAGCACCGTGAAGATCGACGGGTCCGGGTGGTCGTACGAGATGGTCCCGATGACGTTGAAGGTACGCAGGTCGTACACGTACGGGACGTGGTTGCCGTGCCAGGCGACGACGTCGAGGGGGGAGTGGTCGTACGTCGCGGTCCACAGGTTCCCGCAGAACTTGTTCACCACCTCCACCTCGCCCTCCACGTCCTCGTACGCGGCGACCGGCGCCCGGAAGTCCCGCGGGTTGGCGAGGCCGTTGGCGCCGATCGGACCGAGGTCGGGGAGCTGGAACGGCCGGCCGTAGTTCTCGCAGACGTACCCGCGTGCGGTCTCGTCGAGCAGCTCGACGCGGAAGCGGACCCCGCGCGGGACCAGCGCGACCTCGCCGGGGCGGGCGGCGAGGATGCCGAACTCGGTGCGGAGCAGCAGGCCGCCGCGCTCCGGGACGATCAGCAGCTCGCCGTCGGCGTCGCTGAACACCCGGTCCATGGACGCGTTGGCGTGGTACAGGTGCACGGCCATGCCGGTGCGCTGCGCCGCGTCGCCGTTGCCGCCGAGGGTCCACAGTCCGGCGAGCCAGTCCGTGCCGGGCGCCGGGTCCGGGAGGGGGTTCCAGCGCAGCCTGTTGGGGTCGGCGACGGTCTCGGTGAAGGGTGCGGTGCGGATGGCGCCGTTGTCCGCGCGGGTGAAGGGCGGGTGGGCGGCCGACGGGCGGATGCGGTAGAGCCACGCGCGCAGGTTGTGGGCGCGCGGCTCGGTGAACGCCGAACCGCTCAGCTGCTCGGCGTACAGGCCCAGCGGCGCGCGCTGGGGGGAGTTCCGGCCGAGCGGCAGGGCGCCGGGAACGGCCTCGGAGCTGTGCTCGTTGCCGAAGCCGGTGGAGTACTCCAGGGCCTCCGCGATCTTCTTCGCCTGTTCGGTGGCATCGCTCGTCATCGTCGCCCGCTCCTGTCGCTCGGCCTGCCCCGGATGGAATCCTATGTAAGACCGTAGGATTCGAAAGAGTCCGCGTCAACGGGGGTAGGGCTTGGACGCTTCCCGGAGGGCGCGGGTTCCCGTGGCGCGGCACGGCATCATGGACCCGTGCCCCCGCCGCCCCCGCTCCGCCGTACGCCCGTGCAGCAGCGCAGTGCCGAGCGCCTGGCCCGGATCCTCGACGCCTGCGCCGAGCTCATCGAGGAGGCCGGCTACGACGAGCTGAGCACCCGGGGCGTGGCCGTGCGGGCCGGTGTGCCGATCGGATCGGTCTACCGCTTCTTCTCCGGCAAGCGCGACATGGCCGCCGCGCTCGCCCACCGCAATCTCGACCGTTACGCCGAGCGTGTGGCGGCCCGGCTGGCGGAGCGGCCGGATCTGGACGCGTACGGGGCCGTCGACTCCGTGCTCGACGAGTACATCGCCATGAAGCGCACCGTGCCCGGCTTCGGGCTCGTCGACTTCGGCGTCCCCGGGGCACCGGAAGGCCCGGACGGCGTCCCCGGGCAGGCCGGACCCGCCTCCGGTGGTCCCGGCCGTGACGGCCCCGGTCCCGATCCGCGCCCTGCCGGCCCCGGCCCCGGCCCCGGCACGGGCACCGATCCCGGCCGTGACGGTGCCGGGCGGGCCGGTTCCGGCTCCGGTGGTTCCGGCCGCCACGTCAACCACCTCGTCGCCGACCGGATCCGCGGCCTGCTCGCCGGGCACCTCGTCCACCCTTCCGGCGACGTGCCGCGCCGCAAGGTGCTCGTGGCGGTCGAGGCCGCCGACGCGCTGCTCCGGCTCGCCTTCCGTGGCGGCCCGCCGGGGGACCCCGAACTGATCGCCGAGACCCGCGTGCTGCTCCACGCCTATCTCGCGCCCGTTCTCCGGGACTGAACCATCGCCACCATGCGTACCGGTCGGTATGCTCGGCGGTGTCCGCGTGTCACGCCGCCGCGGCCCCACGGCTGCCGCGCCCCGGGAGGCCCCATGCCCACCGCTCTGCGTATCTGTCCGCTCTGCGAAGCCACCTGCGGGCTCACCCTCACCATCGACGGCACGCGCGTCACCGGCGCGCGCGGTGACCGGGACGACGTCTTCAGCCAGGGGTTCATCTGCCCGAAGGGCGCGTCGTTCGGTGAACTCGACGCCGACCCGGACCGCCTCCGGACCCCGCTCGTACGCGGCGAGGACGGCGTCCTCAGGGAGGCCTCCTGGGAGGAGGCGTTCGATCTCGTCGCACGCCGGCTGCCGCCGATCGTCGAGCGGCACGGCGCCGACGCCGTCGGGGTCGTCCTCGGCAACCCCAACGTCCACACCATGGCCGGGGCGCTCTACCCGCCCCTCCTCCTCGGCGCCCTGCGCACCCGCAACGTGTTCACCGCGTCCACCCTCGACCAGATGCCCAAGCACGTCTCCAGCGGGCTGCTGTTCGGCGACGCGTTCGCCATCCCCGTCCCGGACCTGGACCGCACGGCCCACCTGCTCGTCATCGGCGCCAACCCGCTGGAGTCCAACGGCAGCCTGTGCACCGCGCCCGACTTCCCCGGCAGGCTGAAGGCGCTGCGCAAGCGGGGCGGCACCCTCACCGTCGTCGACCCGCGCCGCACCCGCACCGCGCGCCTCGCCGACCGGCACGTCGCCATCCGGCCCGGTGCCGACGCGCTCCTGCTCGCCGCCCTCGTCCACGTGCTGTACGAGGAGGGCCTCACCGGCCTCGGGGGGCTCGCCGAGCACGTCCAGGGTGTGGAGGACGTCCGGGAAGCCGTGAGGGAGTTCACGCCCGAGGTGGTCGCCGGCGCGTGCGACGTGGACGCCGGCACCATCCGGACCCTCGCCCGTGAGCTGGCGGCCGCGCCGGCGGCGGCCGTGTACGGGCGGGTCGGCGGCAGCACCGTCACGTACGGCACCCTCACCAACTGGCTCGTCGACGTCCTCAACGTACTCACCGGCAACCTCGACCGGCCCGGCGGCGCGCTGTTCCCGCTCTCCGCCACGGCCCCGGCGCCCCGCCCGGCGGGCCCCGGCAAGGGCTTCGCGCTCGGCCGCTGGGCGAGCCGCGTCTCCGGGCACCCCGAGGCCAAGGGCGAACTGCCCACGGCCGCACTGGCGGAGGAGATCGAGACACCGGGCGAGGGCCGCGTCCGCGCGCTCGTCGCCATCGCCGCCAACCCGGTCCTCTCCGCCCCCGACGGCGACCGCCTCGACCGGGCCCTGGGCGCACTGGACTTCATGGTGAGCGTCGATCCGTACCTCAACGAGACCTCGCGCCACGCCGATGTGATCCTGCCCCCGCCCCCGCCGTCCCAGAGCGCCCACTTCGACTTCGCGTTCAACGGCTTCGCGGTCCGCAACCAGGCTCGTTACACCCCCGCGCCCGTCCCCCTGGAACCGGGCCGCATGGACGAGTGCGAGATCCACGCCCGGCTGATCCTGGCCGCCACCGGTATGCACGGGGCGCCGCCCGAGGCCGTCGACGACATGGCCGTCGCACGCACCCTCGCCAAGGCCGTCACCGAGCCGCACTCACCCGCCCACGGCCAGGACCCCGAGGAGTACGCGGCCCGCCTCACCGGCCGCACCGGCGCCGAGCGGCGTCTGGACCTGATGCTGCGCCTGGGCCCGTACGACCTCACCCTCGACCGGCTCCGCGAGCACCCCCACGGCATCGACCTCGGCCCGCTGGAGCCCCGCGTCCCCCAGGTGCTGAAGACCCGCAGCGGACGTGTCGAACTCCTGCCGGAGCCGATCGCCGCCGACCTGCCCCGGCTGCGGGAGGCCCTGCGCGCACCGGGCCACTCCCTCGTCCTGGTCGGCCGCCGTCACCTGCGCTCCAACAACAGCTGGATGCACAACGTCCCCACCCTCAACAGCGGTACCAACACCTGCACCCTCCAGGTCCACCCCGACGACGCGGACCGCCTGGGGCTCACCGACGGCGCCCCCGCCCGCGTCAAGGCCGAGGGCGGCGAGATCCAGGTCCCGGTGGAGATCACCGAGACGGTGCGGCCCGGCGTGGTGAGCATTCCGCACGGCTGGGGCCACGACCGGCCCGGGACCCGCATGGCGGTCGCCGCCGGGCGGCCCGGCGTCAACGTGAACCAGTTGCTCGACGGCACCCGGCTCGACCCGCTGTCCGGCACGGCCGTGCTCAACGGCTTCCCCGTCCAGGTGACGGCACTTCGCTGACGGCTCCTGAGCTGGGCTTTTGCTCGTATTGCTCACGCGTCAACACCTTGTTAACGGCTCAGCGGGACACCTAACGTCATCCGGACCGCCACCCCTCCGGTGGAGTTCAAGGGTGAACGTTAGGTGTCCTCCATGCTGACAATCCTCGGCTTCGCCATGATCGCGACCTTCCTGGTCCTGATCATGATGAAGAAGATGTCGCCGATCGCGGCGCTCGTCCTCATCCCCGCTCTCTTCTGCGTCCTCGTGGGACAGGGCGCACAGCTCGGTGACTACGTCCTCGAAGGCGTCGGCAACCTCGCGCCCACCGCCGCGATGCTGATGTTCGCCATCGTCTACTTCGGCGTGATGATCGACGTCGGTCTCTTCGACCCGATCGTCCGGGGCATCCTGCGCTTCTGCAAGGCCGACCCGATGCGGGTCGTGGTCGGCACGGCGGTCCTCGCCGCGATCGTGTCGCTGGACGGCGACGGGTCGACCACCTTCATGATCACCGTCTCGGCGATGTACCCGCTCTACAAGCGCCTGAAGATGAGCCTGGTCGTGATGACCGGTGTCGCCGCCACCGCCAACGGCGTGATGAACACGCTGCCCTGGGGCGGCCCCACCGCCCGCGCGGCCACCGCGCTCGAACTGGACGCCGGAGACATCTTCGTACCGATGATCCCGGCCCTGGGCGCCGGTCTGCTGTTCGTCCTCGCCCTCGCGTACGTGCTGGGACGGCGGGAGCGCAGGCGCCTGGGCCACCTGACGCTGGACGAGGTCCTGGAGCCGCCGGCCCTGGAGCCCCAGGCCGTGGAGTCCCAGGCCGCGGAGCCGCAGGTCCTGGAGCCGCGCACCGAGACGGTGCTGGTGACGGCCGGCGGGGGCGGTGGCGGGGGCGGTGGCGGCGAGGGCAGCGCCAAGGCCGCCGGTGCCGGCGCCGGATCCGGGCCGGAACCGGACGAGGGCTTCCGGGGGCTCGACCCGGACCGCCCCACCCTCCGCCCCAAGCTGTACTGGTTCAACGCCGCCCTCACCGTTGCCCTGCTCACCGCCATGATCATGGAGATGCTGCCCATCCCGGTGCTCTTCCTGATCGGCGCGGCCCTCGCGCTCACGGTCAACTTCCCGCACATGCCCGACCAGAAGGCCCGCATCGCGGCCCACGCGGAGAACGTCCTCAATGTGGCCGGCATGGTCTTCGCCGCCGCCGTGTTCACCGGGGTCCTCACCGGCACCGGGATGGTCAAGCACATGGCCGACTGGCTCGTCGGCGCCATCCCGGAGGCCATGGGCCCGCACATGGCGCTCGTCACCGGTCTGCTGAGTCTGCCGCTGACGTACTTCATGTCGAACGACGGTTTCTACTTCGGCGTCCTGCCCGTCCTCGCCGAGGCCGGCGCCGCGCACGGCGTCCCGCCGCTGGAGATCGCGCGCGCCTCCCTGGTGGGCCAGGCCCTGCACATGTCCAGCCCGCTCGTGCCCGCCGTGTACGTCCTGGTCGGCATGGCCAAGGTCGAGTTCGGCGACCACACCCGGTTCACCGTCAAGTGGGCCGCCCTCACCTCGCTGGTGGTGCTCGGCGCCGGAATGCTCTTCGGCATCATCTGATGGCGCGCCGGTACTGGCTGCTGCGCGTCGTCATCGCCTTCGGCTTCGCCCAGGCGGCGGTGTCGATGGCGCGGCCCGCCGTTTCGTACCGCGCCCTCTCCCTCGGCGCGGACGAGCGCGCGATCGGCGTCATCGCGGGCGGGTACGCGCTGCTGCCGCTGTTCGCCGCCGTACCGCTCGGGCGCAGGACCGACCGGGGGCGGTGCGCACCCCTGCTGCTCGTGGGAGTGGTGCTGATCGCGGGCGGGTGCGCGCTGAGCGGGGCGGCCGGGTCGCCGGTGTGGATGGCGGCGTGGAGCGGGGTCATGGGCCTCGGCCACCTGAGCTTCGTGATCGGTGCCCAGTCGCTCGTGGCCCGCCGGTCGGCGCCGGGCGAACAGGACCGGAACTTCGGCCACTTCACCATCGGCGCCTCGCTCGGGCAGCTCGCCGGACCGGTCGCGGCGGGGCTCCTCATCGGCGACGACATGGGCCGCGGCGGCGCCCTCGCCCTGGTCGTCTCGGCCGCCGTCGCCACGGTCGCCCTCACGTCCCTCCGGCGCGTCGAGCACCGCGACACCAACCCCGGGCACGCGCGCGTGGAGCGGGACAGGGCGCCGCAGAAGGTCCCCGTCCACCACATCCTCCGTACGCGCGGAGTGCCCGCCGGCATCTTCATCAGCCTCGCCGTGCTCTCCACGACCGACATCCTGACCGCCTACCTGCCGGTCGTCGGTGAGCACCGCTCCATCCCGCCCGCCACCATCGGTCTGCTGCTGAGCCTGCGTGCCGCCGCCACCATCGCCTGCCGGCTGGTCATGACCCCGCTGCTGCGGCTGCTGGGTCGTACGGCGCTGCTGACCGTGACATGCCTGCTCGCCGCGGTGCTGTGCGCGGGCATCGCGCTGCCCGTCCCGGTGTGGGCGCTCGCCGTGATGCTGGCCGTGCTGGGCTTCTGCCTCGGTGCCGGCCAGCCGCTGTCGATGACGACCGTGGTCCGGGCCGCTCCCGACGAGGCCCGCTCCACGGCCCTCGCGCTGCGCCTGACGGGCAACCGGCTCGGCCAGGTCGCGGCACCGGCGTCCGCCGGGATGATCGCCGGACTCGCCGGCCCGGCCGCTCCGTTCGTCATGCTGGGCGCCCTGCTCCTGGCGGCGGCGGGTCTGGGCGTACGGGCGGGGCGGGGGCCCGGCGCGTCCGTCGGTGCCGGGGCGGGGCGGCGCGGGCCGCGGCAGCGGGTCTGATCCCGGCCGGCCGGGAGGGTGCGGTGGTGGGCGCCCGGCCCCTTCAGGGCCGTCCCCGACGCCGCGTCCGCCCGTCCGGTGCCCCACCGGGCCGAGGGGCCCGCTTCGCCGACCCGGGCGTCATCGCCTCGATGCAGCCGCCGCACGCCGCGTACACCCGGGACGACCACACCGACGAGTGGTCCGGGCGGCTCGGGGAGGAGCGGGCGTCGCGGGCCTGGCGCTGCCGCGACCTGCGGGACGCGAGGGCGTACCCGGCGCACGGCTCCGGCCGGCCGGCCGCCCACCACGACGCCCGGCAGGTCCTCGCCCGGCCCGTGCCCCGCGCGGCCCGGCGCGGCCCGGCCGGCGAGCAGGGGGAGGCGGGGCGGATCGCACCGGGGCCGGGCGCCGGCCTCACGGCGTTCGCGGTCGGCCCGGTCGACGCGCCGGCCGACGAGGCCGCGGACGCCCCGATCCGGCTGACCGTCCCCGTCGGACCGGGTGAGGCACCGGGCGCTCCAGGGCCGGGCGCCGCCGGGCTGGTGGCCGTCGGTCCGCGGCGGCCGCACCGCCGCCCGGATCCGGCCCGATCCGGTGTTTCGGCCGCACCGCGGAGACGCGGCCTGCCAGAGTGATCGACGCTCCCGCCCCCGTACGGAAAGGGTTCCGTCGTGCCGCTTCTCACCACCACCCGTTCCCGACTGGCGCTCACCACGGCGACGGTCCTGCTCGCGGCCGGCGCCCCCGCCGCGTACGCGACCCTCGGCGACCAGGCCGCCGCTACCGCTACCGCTACCGCTACCGCTACCGCGGCCACGGCCCGCGGCGCGGCGTACCTGGAGACGAGGCTGCTCTTCGGGACCGAGCGGCCCGACGGGGGACCGGCCGTCACGGACCAGCAGTTCATGGCCTTCGTCGACCGCGAGGTCACGCCCGCCTTTCCCGAGGGGCTGACCGTGCAGGAGGGGCGCGGGCAGTGGCGTGACGCGAGCGGCCGGATCGAGCGGGAGCGGTCGTACGAACTGATCCTGCTGTACCCGGCGGGGGAGGCCAAGGCGCGCGACCCGCGGATCGAGCGGATCCGCGACGCCTACGAGCGCGCTTTCGGCCAGGAGTCGGTGGCCCGCCTCGATGAACGGACCTCGGTGGACTTCTGATGTGATGTGGTCGGTCCCGTAGCCCCTGGCATCCAAAAACTACCACCGCTAGTTTGGAGGGGACGACCGACCAGACAGGTCCGAAGGCCGAAGGAGAAGCGGATGAAGGCCCACGACGGGATGTACATCGACGGCGCGTGGCGGCCCGCCGCCGGCACCGGCACCATCGCGGTGGTGAACCCGGCCGACGAGCAGGTCATCGGCCACGTCCCGGCCGGCACGGTCGAGGACGTCGACGCGGCGGTCCGGGCGGCCCGCGCCGCGTTCCCCGGGTGGGCGGCCACCGCGCCGGCCGACCGGGCCGCCCGCATCGCCGCCCTGCGCGACGCCCTGGCCGCCCGCAAGGACGAGATCGCCGCGACCGTCACGGCGGAGCTCGGCGCCCCGCCGCAGGCGGCCCAGGCCATCCACGCGGGCCTGCCCGTCGCCGTCGCGGGCACGTACGCGGACCTGACGGCGACGTACGCCTTCGAGGAGAAGGCCGGCAACTCCACCGTCCTGCTGGAGCCGGTCGGCGTGGTGGGCGCCATCACGCCCTGGAACTACCCGCTGCACCAGATCGTCGCCAAGGTGGCGCCCGCCCTGGCCGCCGGGTGCACGGTCGTCCTCAAGCCCGCCGAGGACACGCCCCTGACCGCCCAGCTGTTCGCCGAGGCCGTGGACGCGGCCGGTCTGCCCGCCGGCGTGTTCAACCTCGTGACGGGGCTCGGCCCGGTCGCCGGCCAGGCCCTCGCCGAGCACGACGGCGTCGACATGGTCTCCTTCACCGGCTCCACCGCCGTCGGCAGGCGGATCGGCGCCCTGGCCGGCGCGGCCGTCAAGCGCGTCGCCCTGGAGCTCGGCGGCAAGTCCGCCAACGTCATCCTGCCCGGAGCCGATCTCGCCAAGGCGGTCAACGTCGGGATCGCCAACGTCATGTCCAACTCCGGCCAGACGTGCAGCGCCTGGACGCGGATGCTGGTCCACCGTGAGCAGCACGAGGAGGCCGTCGCCCTCGCCGCCCAGGCCGTCGCCAAGTACGTGCCCGGCGACCGTATCGGCCCGCTCGTCAACGCCAAGCAGCAGGAACGCGTGCGCGGCTACATCGAGCAGGGCATCGCGGAAGGCGCCCGGCTCGTCGCCGGCGGTCCCGAAGCCCCTCTCGACAAGGGCTACTACGTCAGCCCCACCGTCTTCGCGGACGTCACGCCCGGCATGACCATCGCCCAGGAGGAGATCTTCGGGCCGGTCGTCTCGATCCTGCCGTACGAGGACGAGGACGACGCCCTGCGGATCGCCAACGGCACCGTGTACGGCCTCGCCGGCGCGGTGTGGGCGGCCGACGAGGAGACCGCCGTCGCCTTCGCCCGCCGGATGGAGACGGGCCAGGTCGACATCAACGGTGGCCGGTTCAACCCGCTCGCCCCCTTCGGGGGCTACAAGCAGTCGGGCGTCGGGCGCGAACTGGGCGCGCACGGCCTCGCCGAATACCTTCAGACCAAGTCCCTTCAGTTCTGACCGAGACCGGGAGACAACGATCGTGGTCCGCGCCGCCGTCCTGCCCGCCATAGGTGCTCCTCTGGAGATCACCGGCATCGAACTCCCGGAGCCCGGCCCCGGCCAGGTGAGGGTCCGCCTCGCCGCAGCCGGCGTCTGCCACTCCGACCTGTCCCTGTCCAACGGCACCATGCGGCTTCCCGTCCCCGCGGTCCTGGGCCACGAGGGCGCCGGAACGGTGCTCGCCGTCGGTGACGGCGTCACCGATGTCGCCCCCGGCGACGACGTCGTCCTCAACTGGGCGCCCTCCTGCGGCTCCTGCCATCCCTGCACGCTCGGCGAGGTGTGGCTCTGCGCCGACGCGCTCACCGGCGCGGGCAGGGTCCACGCCGTCGCCGAGGACGGCACCGAGCTCTACCCGGGTCTGAACGTCGCCGCGTTCGCCGAGGAGACCGTCGTCCCCGCCACCTGCGTGCTGCCCGCCCCCGACGGCGTACCGCTCACCGACGCCGCCCTGCTCGGCTGCGCCGTCCTCACCGGGTTCGGGGCCGTCCACCACTCCGCCCGGGTGCGCGCGGGCGAGTCCGTCGTCGTGTTCGGCGTCGGCGGAGTGGGCCTCGCCGCGCTCCAGGCGGCCCGCATCGCGGGCGCCGGGACGGTCATCGCCGTCGACGTGTCGCCCGAGAAGGAGGAACTCGCCCGGCGGGCCGGCGCCACCGAGTACCTCGTCGCCTCCGAGACCACCGCCCGGGAGATCCGCAAGCTCACCGGGGGCCACGGCGCCGACGTGGCCGTCGAGTGCGTCGGCCGCGCCGTCACCATCCGTACCGCCTGGGAATCCACCCGGCGCGGTGGCCGCACCACGGTCGTCGGCATCGGCGGCAAGGACCAGCAGGTGACGTTCAACGCCCTGGAGATCTTCCACTGGGGCCGCACGCTCTCCGGCTGCGTGTACGGCAACTCCCGCCCGGCCGAGGACCTGCCGGCCATCGCCGCCCACATCCGGGCCGGGCGGTTCGACCTGGGCGCTCTCGTCACCGAGCGGATCGCGCTGGACGGCATCCCGGCGGCGTTCGACAACATGATCGCGGGCAGGGGCGGGCGGGCCCTGGTCGTCTTCTAGCCCTCCGGCACCACCCGACGGACACCCCGGCCGCCCCCGCGCGGCCGGGGTCTCCGTGCTGTCCGCGCCGCTCACGGCGGCTGCGCGCACGGGCCGGAAATCGTGACCGTATGAGCCGTTGACCGCCATACCAGCCGGTCGGTACGGTCCCCGGGATCAAGGCGCCGCCCCCCTTTCCGTCCCCCGCACCCCCCGGAGCGTGCACCGCATGGACACGGCACCCTCGTCCCCTCCGCCCACCACCGCCCCGAGCGACCGCAACCGGCGCAAGGTGGCCACCGCGGCCGCGCTCGCCTCCGCGGTCGAGTGGTACGACTACTTCGTCTTCGGTATCGCCGCCGCCCTCGTCCTCGGCGACCTGTACTTCCCGTCCGGCAGCGCGTCCGCCGGCGTCCTCGCCGCCTTCGCGACGTTCGCCGTCGGGTTCCTCGCCCGGCCCGTCGGCGGGATCATCGCGGGCCAGCTCGGCGACAAGCGCGGCCGCAAGCCGATGCTGGTCATGGCCCTCACCCTGATGGGCCTGGCCACCACCGGTATCGGGCTGCTGCCCACGTACGAGACGATCGGCATCGCCGCGCCGCTGCTGCTGGTCGTCCTGCGGATCCTCCAGGGCATCGCCGTGGGTGCCCAGTGGGGCGGCGCGATGCTCATGGCCACCGAGTACGCCCCCGAGGGCAAGCGGGGCCTGTACGGCAGCCTCGTCCAGCTCGGCGTCCCGATCGGCGTCGTGACCGCCAACACCGTGTTCCTGGCCGCCGGAGCGTTCACCAGCGATGCCGCGTTCGCCGCCTGGGGCTGGCGGGTGCCCTTCCTCGTCGGCTTCCTGGTCCTCGGCCTCGCCTGGTACATCCACACCCGGGTCGAGGAGACCCCCGAGTTCAAGGCCGCCGAACGGGCGCTGACGGAGAAGGAGAGGAGCGAGGCCCGGTCGCCGCTGGGCATCATCCTGCGCCGGCACCTCGGCACGGTCTTCCTCGCCGGGGGGTCGTTCGCCGTCAACACCGCGACCTTCTACATCATCATCACCGGCGTGCTGGACTACGCGACCCGCGAACTCGCCATGGAGCGCGGCGCGGTCCTCACCGTCTCCCTGTGCGTCAGCCTCACCCAACTGGTGCTCATACCGGCCTCGGCGGCCCTGTCCGACCGCATCGGCCGACTGCGGATCTACGCGCTGGGCGCGGCCGGACTGCTGGTGTGGGCGGTTCCGCTGTTCCTGCTCATCGACACCGGCTCCCTGGTGTGGCTCGCCGTCGGCACCTTCGTCACCAGCTGCTTCCTCAGCATCATGTACGGCCCGCAAGCGGCGCTGTTCGCCGAGCTGTTCACGCCGGAGATGCGCTACACGGGCGCCTCGCTCGGCTACCAGATCGCCGCCGTGTTCGGCGGCGGGCTGGCGCCGTTCGTGATGGTGCTGCTGCTGGAGGCGACCGGCACGTCGATGGCCGTCTCCGGCTACATCATGGGCCTCGCCGTGATCGCCCTGGTCTCGATCAGGATCCTCGCCTCACGGGCCGCCCGGGCCGCTTCTCGCTGACGGCGGCGTCCCGCGGTGCCGTGCTCCCGGCCATGGGGTCCGCCTTCCGCGGCCGGGAGCCGCCCATCGCCCGGGATCACCCGTGGCCCGCTCGGCACGCCCGGTCCCTCCGGGGCGCGCCCGCGGTCCGGCGGGTGCCGGACCGCCCCGTCGCGCGCTCAGCGCCGTACCGCTCCCTCGTACCGCACCGCGAGTCCGTCCAGCAGGGCCCGCAGGCCCGTCTCGAAGGCGCCCTCGTCGACCTGCTCCTGCCGTTCGGCGAGCAGGTGGGCCTGGCCGAGGTGGGGGTAGTCGGCCGGGTCGTAGGCCGTCTCGTCGTCGACGAAGCCGCGGGCGAAGGACCCGAGCGCCGAGCCGGTGATGAAGTACCGCATCAGCGCGCCGATGTGGGTGGCGTGGGCCGGGGGCCAGCCCGCGCGGACCATGGCGCCGAAGACGGCGTCGGCGACGCGGAGACCGGCCGGGCGGCGTCCGGGGCCGCGGGCGAGGACGGGGACGATGTTGGGGTGGTCGGTCAGGGCCGCGCGGTAGGAGACGGCCCAGTCGTGCAGGGCGGTCCGCCAGTCGCGGCCGTCGTCCTCGTCGAACATCGACAGGTCGACCTTCGCGCTCACCGAGTCCGCGACCGCCTCCAGGATCTCGTCCTTGGTGCGGAAGTGGTTGTAGAGCGACGGCCCGCTGACGCCCAGCTCGGCCGCGAGGCGACGGGTCGAGACGGCTTCCAGTCCCTCCGCGTCCACGAGCGCGCCGGCCGCGGCGACGATGCGGTCTCGGCTGAGGAGGGGCTTGCGCGGTCGGGCCATGCGGCACATAGTAGGCCTGGAAAAAGAAACTAGCAGTGATAGTTAAAGTGGGGTGACCGCGTGTGAACCTGGAGCTGAGCGAGGAGCAGACGGCCGTCAGGCAGCTCGCCGAGGACTTCGTCCGGCGCGAGATCGCCCCGCACGTCGTCGCATGGGACCGGGCCGAGAACGTCGACAAGTCGATCGTCAAGAAGCTCGGCGAGCTCGGCTTCCTGGGCCTGACCGTCCCCGAGCAGTACGGCGGCTCGGGCGGCGACCACCTGGCGTACTGCCTGGTCACCGAGGAGCTGGGACGCGGTGACTCGTCGGTGCGCGGCATCGTGTCCGTCTCGCTGGGTCTGGTCACCAAGACCATCGCGGCCTGGGGCGACGAGGAACAGAAGCGGCACTGGCTGCCCCGTCTCACCGCCGGTGACGCCCTCGGCTGCTTCGGCCTCACGGAACCCGGCACCGGCTCCGACGCGGGGAACCTCACCACCCGGGCCGTGCGCGACGGCGGCGACTACGTCATCAACGGCACGAAGATGTTCATCACCAACGGCACCTGGGCCGATGTGGTGCTCCTCTTCGCCCGTACCAACGACACCCCCGGCCACCGGGGTGTCTCCGCCTTCCTCGTCCCCACCGACACCCCCGGCCTCACCCGCCGCACCATTCACGGCAAGCTCGGCCTGCGCGGCCAGGCCACCGCCGAACTGGTGCTGGAGGACGTCCGGGTGCCCGCCTCCGCGCTGATGGGCCCGGAGGGCAAGGGCTTCTCCATCGCCATGTCCGCGCTGGCCAAGGGGCGGATGTCCGTCGCCGCCGGGTGCGTCGGCATCGCCCAGGCCGCGCTGGACGCGGCCGTGCGGTACGCGGGGGAGCGGGAGCAGTTCGGCAAGCCGATCGCGTCGTACCAGCTCGTCCAGGAGCTGATCAGTGACATCTCCGTCGACGTGGACGCGGCGCGGCTGCTGACCTGGCGGGTCGCCGACCTCGTCGACCGGGGGCAGGAGTTCGCCACGGCCGCCTCCAAGGCCAAGCTCTTCGCCTCCGAGGCCGCCGTGCGCTCGGCCAACAGCGCCCTCCAGGTCTTCGGCGGTTACGGCTACATCGACGAGTACCCGGTCGGCAAGCTGCTCCGCGACGCCCGCGTGATGACCCTGTACGAGGGCACCAGCCAGATCCAGAAGCTCATCATCGGCCGCGCCCTGACGGGGGTCTCCGCGTTCTGACCGGCAGCCCCGCCTGAGTACCGCATGAGTACGGCGACGGATGCGGGCCGCGCCACAGCCGCACATCCTGGCCGCATGAGCGAGAACACACCCGTCAAGCAGCAGAACACGGCCGCCTACTACGGGCAGGCCGTCGCCTCCTTCGCGATCGCGCTGGGCGCTGTCGCCCTCGGCGTCTTCAACCTCGAGGCCGACGCCTGGGTGCGCGCCTTCCTGGGCGTCGCGGTCCTCTACCTCACCACCTCCGCCTTCACCCTCGCCAAGGTCGTCCGCGACCGTCAGGAAGCGGGGCAGATCGTCAGCCGGGTCGACCAGGCCCGGCTGGAGAAGCTGCTCGCGGAGCACGACCCCTTCCAGAAGCTCTAAGCGCTTGCTCACTGTCGGGGTATGGTGTTCGTCCTGTGACCACCGGAAGGGGCGAACGATGAGCACGGCGGAGGAAGTGGCCGGCGGGGAGGACACGCCGTGGGGCGAGGTGACCCCCGACGCGGCCAGGCGGCTGCTCGTCGCCGCCGTCGAGGCCTTCGCCGAGCGCGGCTACCACGCCACCACCACCCGGGACATCGCGGGCCGGGCCGGGATGAGCCCGGCCGCGCTCTACATCCACTACAAGACCAAGGAAGAGCTGCTCCACCGGATCAGCCGCATCGGCCATGTGAAGGCGCTGGAGATCCTCCGGGCCGCCGCCGACGGGCCCGGCACCGCCGCGGAGCGGCTCGCCGACGCCGTACGCTCCTTCGTCCGCTGGCACGCCGGGCGGCGCACCACCGCCCGCGTGGTCCAGTACGAACTCGACTCGCTCGGCGACGACCACCGCGAGGAGATCTTCGAGCTGCGCCGCGAGAGCGACGCCGCGGTGCGCCGCATCATCAACGAGGGCGTGGCCGCGGGCGAGTTCGACGTCCCGGACGTCTCCGGCACCACCCTCGCCGTCCTCTCGCTCTGCATCGACGTGGCCCGCTGGTTCAACACGGAGGGGCGCCGGACGCCCGACGAGGTCGGCGCTCTCTACGCCGACCTCGTGCTGCGCATGGTGGGCGCCGGGGCGCCCGGCGTTCAGAAGTAGTAGCGGGACACCGACTCGGCGACGCACACCGGCTTGTCGCCCCCCTCGCGCTCCACCGTCACCACGGCCGTCACCTGCACGCCGCCGCCCGCGTCCTCGACGTTCTTCAGAACGGCCGTCGCGCGCAGCCGCGACCCGACCGGCACCGGGGCGGGGAAACGGACCTTGTTGGCGCCGTAGTTGACGCCCATCTTCATGCCCTCCACCCGCATGATCTGCGGTACGAGGAGGGGGAGCAGCGACAGCGTGAGGTAGCCGTGCGCGATGGTCGTGCCGAACGGTCCGGCCGCGGCCCGCTCCGGGTCCACATGGATCCACTGGTGGTCGCCCGTGGCCTCGGCGAACAGGTCGATCCTCTTCTGCTCGACCTCCAGCCAGTCGCTGTGCCCCAGCTGCTCGCCGACCGCTGCGCGCAGTTCGTCGGCGGACGTGAAGATCCTCGGCTCTGCCATGTTCCGGCTCCCCTGACACTCGATGTCTAAGCGCTTGCTCAGCATGCTGGGGGCGACACGGTCCTGTCAACGGAGAGCAGGTGCTGCCCAGTAGGCTTCGAGGGATGCCGCAGCTTCCAGAGAAGATCCACGAGCTCACGGTCGGCCAGCTCTCCGCACGCAGCGGGGCGGCCGTCTCGGCCCTGCACTTCTACGAGTCCAAGGGCCTCATCAGCAGCCGCCGCACCAGCGGCAACCAGCGCCGTTACGGCAGGGACGCGCTGCGCCGCGTCGCCTTCGTGCGTGCCGCCCAGCGGGTGGGCATCCCGCTCGCGACGATCCGGGACGCCCTGGCGGAACTTCCCGAGGAACGGACACCGAACCGGGAGGACTGGGCGCGCCTGTCGGAGGCGTGGCGCTCGGAACTCGACGAGCGGATCAAACAGCTGAGCCGGCTGCGGGACCACCTCACCGACTGCATCGGGTGCGGCTGCCTCTCCCTGGAGACGTGTGTGCTCTCCAACCCGGACGACGTCTTCGGCGAGCGTATGGCCGGATCGCGCCTGCTGCCCGAGCGGCGGCGGCCGGCCTCGCCGGACGGCCCCTCGTCGAAGGCGCGTACGCAGAGGTGAGTGCGGGCGCGGGACGGCGCCGACCGGTCAGCGCCCGGTGCCGGGCCTCCGGGGGAGAGGCCGGGTCAGGTCATGCCGGGGCGGCCGAAGAGCAGGTCGTAGCCCGGCGGCAGCTGGAGGAGTATCCGGCGCATCAGGTCGTCGCCCGCCGTGTCCGCCGCCACGCTGAGGACCGCTCCCACGTCCCACTTGGCCGTCTCCTCCGTGGCGCCCTCGATCCACGCCGCCGTGGCCCGCACGAACCGCTCCGGTCCGAGCGGCTCGGCCGCGGGGAGCGGGTTGAGCAGCACCAGGGCACACGTCTCGGGCAGGCCGGCGGCCAGCTCGGCCCGCTCATTGCCGACGAGATGTGCCCCCAGCAGGGCCAGGACGACGCGAGCGGCCCGGTCGGCCTCCCGCCGGGAGGGGTACTCACCGCGTTCCTGTACTGCGGCCAGGAACGCGTCCCACTGCATGCGCATCTCTCTCCCTCGGCCTTGATCGACGGGTGCGGGCGGGGCCGGGTGCGGGGCCCGTCCCCGCCCATCGTGCGGTGCGGCGGGCGGATCAGCCCGTGATCCGCTTGCGGTCGCTGCCGCCGCTGATCTCGATCCTGCGCGGCTTGGCCTGCTCGGCGACCGGGATCCGCAGGGTGAGGACGCCCATGTCGTAGGACGCCTCGATGCGGTCGGTGTCCAGTGTCTCGCCCAGGAACAGCTGGCGGCTGAAGGTCCCGGCGGGTCGCTCGGCGATCACCATCTCCGCGTCACCGGCCGGGGCGGTCCGGCGCTCGGCCCGGACGGTGAGCACATTGCGCTCCACGTCCAGGTCGATGCTCTCCGGAGTGACGCCCGGAAGGTCGAGCAGGACGACGAACGTGTCCCCTTCGCGGTAGGCGTCCATCGGCATGGCCGCCGGGTGGGCGCTGGTGCCCAGCAGACGTTCGGTGAGCCGGTCGAGCTCACGGAAGGGGTCGGTTCGCATCAGCATCGTCGGTCCCTCCTCTGCTTGCTCACGGATGCTGTTGACCCTCTGCCTTCCTTATAACTCCACCCGCGAAAGTTGACAAGGGTGCACTCAATAATTCTCACTCGTACTCGGTGCCGCCCTCCCTGGTGAGGTAGGCGGGGCTCACGGCCTTGGCTATCGCCCGGCCGCCCACACCGGGCTGTACCGCTCGGTGGCCGGGCGGGCGCGACCCACTTCCTGGCCGCGGCCGTCGGCGCCGTACGTCAGGTCCTGGACTCCGGCTCCGTACACGCCGGTGGCGGGAATCCGGTGGCCCACCGGATTCAGCGCTCGCTACGGTCGCCTTCCGCCCACGCCGCAGTGACCAGCCGCGCGTTCGACTCCGCGGGCCGGCCGTCGGGCAGCAGCAGCGTGTCCTCCAGGCCGACACGGGTGTCCAGCCCGAGCCGCACCGCCAGGCGCAGCACCGGCCACGCCCCGCCGTCCTCGCCGTGCAGCAGCACCGGTACGCCATGAGCGCCGCCCACCTCCGCCAGCAGGGCGCGGGCGGTGTCCGGGGCCGTCACCGGGTCCTGGTCCATGACCTCGGCCAGCACGCGCGACACCCGGGGCGCCAGGGGCCACGCCAGGAACCGCCGCGCCCCGTTTGTCCCCGACCAGAGGCCCGCCTCCACGCCCACGCCGCGCTCCAGCAGCGCGGCGGCGACCTCCTCGGCACCCGGCTCGTGCCAGTTGACCGAGGCGAAGTCGGGCAGCTCCGTCCAGGACCGCACCCGCTCCACGCGCCGCCGCCAATCCGGCTCGGCCCACGCGCCGGTGGTCACCCCGACCGGGACGTCCACCGCCTCCCGTATGGCTCTCAGCACCGCGGCCACCGCGCGCGGCGACAACGTGTCGTCCCCGCACGGCGTCTTGGGGTGGACGTGCACCTCGGCGGCCCCCGCCGCCACCGCCGAGGCGGCCGACTCGGCCATGGCGTCCGGCGACATGGGGACGGCGGCGGAATCCCCCGCCTCGCGGGTCCCGTTCAGGCAGACCTGGATCATGCCTCGATGGTGACACCGGCCACTGACAACGCCTCCAGCGGCGACCGTCTTCCACCTCCGCAGGCCGACGGACGCGCCTTCTTGGGCAGCCGGCGCACACCCCCGGGCCCCGGTCCCGCCCGCCCACCGGTCAATCCCCCGGACGCCCGATCCCCACCGGCAGCACGCGCCCAGGCCCCACCGGCAGCACGCGCTCCAGTCGGCAGTCACCCGCACCACGTGCCAGGGCCCACCGGCAGCACACGCTCCACGCCGCCGCCCATCGGGGCAGCACGCGCCCCACGTGGCAGTCACCCGCAACACGCGCCAGGGCCCACCGCAGCACGCGGCTCACACGGCGTCACCCGCAGCGTGCGTCGATGACGACGTGCCCGCCCTCGACGCGGCCCGGCCGTCACCGTCCCCAACGTCACCGCCCCCGGCAGCAACGGCGGCGCCGGCAACGGCGGCAGCGACATCGGCGCGGGAAACGGCGGCGCCGAGGCGCGCCGGTGTCAGGCGACGGGGGCGTGCCGACGCCGACGCGCGCCCCCGCGCATTGCCGCGCTCATGCCACCGACGCGAGTTCCTTGTGCCGGCTCCGTTTGGCCAGCGCCAGCGCCTCGGGCGTCAGCACCGCCTGCGGCACCACCACACCGCAGTCGGTGCACACCGGCCCGAACCACGGCTCGTTCGACAGGTCCGGCCGCCAGACGATCGCGTCCCCCGCGCACACCGGGCAGTGCTCGCCCGGCCCGGCCTCCAGAGCGGTGATCAGCCGGCGCAGCGCCTCCGCCAGCGGCACCGTGGGGTGCAGCGACGGGTCGTCGCACCGTGCTATGCCGTTGCCGCCCCAGGTGCGCCGGTGCCAGTCGTCGATCCAGCCGGGCCGCCGGAGCCCGTCGTGCTTCTCCCGCCTGCGGCGCGCGGCGAACTGCTCCTCGTACGCGAGCCACACCGCCCGCGCCTCCTCCAGTTCATCGAGCGCGGCCACCAGCCGCGCCGGATCGGGCTCCCGGTCCTCGGGCCCGAACCTGTGCCTGGAGCACAGGTGGTCCCAGGTCGCCCGGTGCCCATAAGGGGCGAATCGCTCAAGGCACTTGCGGAGCGAATACCGCCGCAGCGCCAGATCGCAGCCTGGGTCACGTACCTGTCTTGCCAGGCTCCGGAAACCGGCCATCGCACTGCCACCTCCGTCACTCGTACTTCGGCGTCGATGAATGGACGTACGGGTTCCCAGTTCGGCTCCATCGAAAAACGAATGGAGTCCATCAGCGGGACATCTGACGTGAAATGCCTCCACGACACCCCGTGTGGTGATTCCGGAGAAGTGACGCTCCCTCACCACAGCGCGGGATCCCGCGCGACGGGGCCCGCACAAATACGTCCTCACCGGTCGCATCGCACGATCGACGGCAACGGCGGGATACCACCGTTCCGGACGGCCGGACGGAAATGCCTTCCGCCCGCCCCTCCGTGGCCGGTTCGGCCACCGGCGGTCCGGACCCGCTCAGCGGTATGCCAGGTACCGCCGCCGCACCGCCCGGAAAACCGCGAGGTCCGCCTCCCAGGCGCCCACGACCTCGTCGGTACCCGCGCCCGCGTCGATCAGCGTCCGCACCTTCGTCGAACCGGTCAGCTTGTCGATCCAGTTGTCCGCCCGCCAGGCGAAACCGCTCCAGCTCCGCTTCGCCGTCACCAGCAGTCCGATACCCGTGCGCACCGGATCGAATGCCTCCCGGTCGTCCACGTGCAGCTGCACCCCGCCCACCGTCTTCCCCTGGAACTTGGAGAACACCGGGGCGAAGTACGCCTCGCGGAAGTGCACCCCCGGCAGCTCCAGGGCGTTCGCCGCCTCCGCCCACCGCCGGTCGACTCCCTCGGCGCCCAGGAGTTCGAAGGGCCGGGTCGTGCCTCGCCCCTCCGACAGGTTCGTGCCCTCGAACAGGCAGGTCCCGGGGTACACCAGTGCGGTGTCCGGCGTCGGCATGTTGGGGCTCGGAGGCACCCACGGCAGCCCCGTCGTGTCGAAGAAGTCGCTCCGCCGCCACCCGGACATCCGTACCGTCGCCAGGTCCACCGGCTTCGCCAGGAACTCGCCGTTGAACAGCCGGGCCAGTTCCGCCACCGTCATCCCGTGGGCCTGGGCGATCGGCTCCCGCCCCACGAACGTCGCGAACGCCTTGTCCAGTACGGGCCCGAGGGCGGCCCGCCCGGTCACCGGGTTCGGCCGGTCCAGCACCATGAAACGTTTCCCCGCCAGCGCCGCCGCCACCATGCAGTCGTACAGGGTCCAGATGTACGTGTAGAAACGCGCGCCCACGTCCTGGATGTCGAAGACGACCGTGTCGGCCCCCGAGGCGGTGAAGACGTCCGCCAGCGCCTGCCCGTTCTTCAGGTACGTGTCGTACACCGGCAGGCCGGTCGCCGGGTCGTCGTACCGCCCCTCCGAACCGCCCGCCTGGGCGGTGCCCCGGAAGCCGTGCTCGGGGCCGAACACCGCCACCAGGTCCACCCGGTCGTCGGCGTGCATGACGTCCACGATGTGCCGCACCTCGGAGGTCACCCCCGTCGGGTTGGTCACCACACCCACCCGCTGCCCGGCCAGCGCCGCGTACCCGTCCGCCGCGAGCCGGTCGAAGCCGGTACGTACCCGGCGGCCGACTCCGTGCGCGGCCGCCCGGCCCGGGGCGGCGGCCACCACTCCCGCCGCGCCACCGGCGACCAGCAGACCCCGTCTGGACACGCTCATCCGACACCTCCGTGACGCTCGACCGATCCGGACTCGCACGCTAGCGCGCCCTCCGGCCCCGGGGAACGAAGGCGGCACGACGGCCTTCCCTCGGCGCCACAGCCTTCCCCCGGCCCCACCCCCTTCCCCGGCACGACGTCCGACCCCGGCACGACGGCCTTCCCCCCGGCGCCAGGGCCCTCCGGCCGCGCCAAGGCCCTCCGCCACGGAGATCCCCGGCGCCAAGGCCCTCCCGCCACCGAGACCCCCGGCGCCACGGCCTTCCCCCCGCACATACCGACTGGTTAGTCTGTCCCTCGGTCACCAGCGATGGCCGCGAAGTCACGACGAGAGGCGGGTCCCGATGAGTACGGTCCAGGGCGCGGGCGTGGTCGTCACCGGAGCGGGCGGCGGCATCGGGGCCGCGCTCGCCCGCAGATTCGCCGCCGAAGGGGCCCGCGTCGTCGTCAACGACATCGACCCCGGCCGCGCCAAGGCCGTCGCCGACGAGATCGGCGGCGCCGCCGTCCCGGGCGACGCCTCCGCCGTCATCGAAGAGGCGCGCGACGCGCTCGGCGGCACTGTCGACGTCTACTGCGCCAACGCGGGCCTGGCCTCCCCCGGAGACGCCTTCGCCGAGGAGCACGTCTGGGCTGCCGCCTGGGACGTCAACGTGATGGCCCACGTCCGCGCGGCCCGCGCCCTGCTGCCCGACTGGCTGGAGCGCGGCACCGGCCGCTTCGTCTCCACCGTCTCGGCCGCCGGACTGCTCACCATGGTCGGCGCCGCGCCCTACAGCGTCTCCAAGCACGGCGCCTACGCCTTCGCCGAGTGGCTCTCGCTCACCTACCGCCACCGCGGCCTCAAGGTGCACGCGATCTGCCCGCAGGGCGTCCGTACGGACATGCTCGCCTCCGCCGGCTCGGCGGGCGAACTCGTCCTCGCCCCCACCGCCATCGAGCCCGAGGACGTCGCCGACGCGCTGTTCGAGGGCATGGAGGCCGACCGGTTCCTGATCCTTCCCCACCCCGAGGCCGCCGGCTACTACCGGGCCCGTGCGAGCGACCCCGAGCGGTGGCTGAACAATATGAGCCACATCCAGCAGAAGTGGGAGGGCAGCGGGGAGTGAAGCCGACGACCTCGATCTACGCGGCCAAGCCGTGGCTCGCACAGCTCAGCGACGCCCAGCGGGCCCCGGTACGGCCGGCCGCCACCGTGGTGCACGCCTTCCGCGCCGCCGCCGCCCGGGCCCCCGAGCACCCCGCCCTGGCCTACTTCGACGGGCGGCTGAGCTACCGCGAGACCGACGCGCTCTCCGACTCGGTGGCCGGCCACCTGGCCTCCCGGGGCGTCGGACGCGGCGACCGGGTCGCGATCATGCTCCAGAACACCCCGCACTTCGTCCTCGCCCTGCTCGGGGCCTGGAAGGCGGGCGCGACCGTCGTCCCGCTGAACCCGATGTACAAGTCGGCCGAGGTCGCGCACGTCCTGGACGACTCCGGGGCCACCGCCCTGGTCTGCTCCGACCGCGCCTGGGAGGGGTACCTGCGCGAGACGGCCGCCGACTCGCCCGTACGCATCGCCCTCACCGCCTGCGAGAAGGACCTGCAGACGCGCGACGACCCGCGCGTCCTCGGCTTCGACCGGCTGCCCGTGCCGGACGACACCGACGACCTGGTCGCCGTCGCCCGGGCGGAGCACCCGGCGCCGGGGCGCGGGCGCGACCTCACCGCCGCCGACGTGGCCCTGATCAGCTACACCTCCGGCACCAGCGGAACGCCCAAGGGCGCCATGAACCTGCACCGCGGGATCATGTACAACGCCGAGCGGCAGCGCACCGGCCACCCCATCGCCGAAGGCGCCGCCTACTTCGCCCTCGCTCCGCTCTTCCACATCACCGGCATGGTCTGCGAACTGGCCGCCTGCTTCGCCAACGCGGGCACCCTCGTCCTCGCGTACCGCTTCGAGGCGGGCGTCGTCCTGGACGCCTTCGCCGAGCACCGCCCCGCCTACACCGTCGGCCCCTCCACCGCCTTCATGGCGCTGGCCGCCCACCCCGCGGCCACGCCGGGCCACTTCGCGTCCTTCCAGGTCATCTCCTCCGGCGGCGCCCCGGTGCCCCCGGCGCTCGTCGAGAAGTTCCGGTCCGGCTTCGGCCCCTACATCCGCAACGGCTACGGCCTCACCGAGTGCACCGCCCCCTGCGCCGCCGTACCGCCGGAGAAGGAGGCGCCGGTCGACCCCGCCTCCGGCACCCTCTCGGTGGGCGTCCCCGGGCCCGAGACCGTCGTCCGGATCGTGGACGAGAACGGCGAGGAGGTGCCGTTCGGCGAACAGGGCGAGATCGCGGTACGCGGCCCGCAGGTCGTGCCGGGTTACTGGCGGCTGCCGGAGGCCACCGCCGAGACGTTCCCGGACGACGAGCTGCGCACCGGCGACATCGGTTTCATGGATCCGGACGGCTGGCTCTACGTCGTCGACCGCAAGAAGGACATGATCAACGCCTCGGGCTTCAAGGTGTGGCCGCGTGAGGTCGAGGACGTGCTCTACACCCATCCGGCGGTCCGCGAGGCGGCCGTCGTGGGCGTCCCCGACGCCTACCGGGGCGAGACGGTCAAGGCCTACGTCAGTCTGCGTCCGGGCGCCTCGGCCGGACCCGCCGAGCTCTCCGCGTACTGCGAGCGGCGCCTCGCGGCGTACAAGTATCCCCGCGAGGTCGAGATCCTGCCGGAACTGCCGAAAACGACGAGTGGGAAGATCCTCAGGCGGGAACTGCGTTACCCCGCGTAGGACCCGGCGACACGCACGCGTACGAGAGAGGTGGCGGCACATGGCCAGGACGACGGACGGGAACGGCACCCCCGTCCCCCAGAGGCTGCTGGCCACCGCCACCCGGCTCTTCGCCGAACAGGGGTACGACCGCACCTCGGTCCAGGAGATCGTCGAGGCGGCCGGCGTCACCAAGGGCGCCCTCTACCACTACTTCGGCTCCAAGGAGGACCTGCTCCAGGAGGTGTACGCGCGCGTGCTGCGGCTCCAGCAGGAGCGGCTGGACGCCTTCGCGGGAGCGGACGCCCCCGTGGACCAGCGGCTGCGGGACGCCGCCGCCGACGTGGTCGTCACCACCATCGAGAACCTCGACGACGCGTCGATCTTCTTCCGGTCGATGCACCATCTGAGCCCGGAGAAGAACAAGCAGGTGCGCGCGGAGCGGCGCCGCTACCACGAGCGGTTCCGGGCCCTCATCGAGGAGGGGCAGGCGGAAGGCGTCTTCTCCACGGCGACGCCCGCGGACCTGGTGGTGGACTACCACTTCGGTTCGGTCCACCACCTGTCCACCTGGTACCGCCCGGACGGCCCGCTCAGCCCCCAGCAGGTGGCCGAGCACCTGGCCGACCTGCTGCTGAGGGCCTTGCGAGCCTGATCCGGAGGAGCACCGGCCGGCTGTCAGTTGGCGTTCACCAGGTGGTGAGCGGGCACGGTCACCGTACGCGCGCCCTTCTTGCCACCGAGAACGATCTTGCGCAGTGCGCTGTTGTTGGTGAGGTCGGTCTCCTTGAGCCGCTTCTCCGGGTTGGCCAGCACCTGGATGTAGTAGGTGCCGTTCGGCAGCGAGGTGATGTCGAACGACTGGCCGGGGAGGTCCTGGGTGTAGGTGTCGCCGGAGCCGACGTCGAGAACCTCACGCACGGAGATGGAGTTCTGCTGACCGCACGCCGTGGACAGGTCCGTGTTGAACGGATGCCAGTTGGCGTTCTTCACCGTGTAGTCGACCGCGTCGGTGTTGGCGAGGCAGAAGGCCTCCTTGCCACTGCGCACGGCCTCCTTCTGGTCGGCCTTCAGCAGCCGGTAGCTGGCGAAGTCGGTGAAGTGCCAGTGCTCGTGGCCGGGACGCGGGTCCCATTCCATGGTGCCGGTCGGTGTGTAGCCGACCTGCTTGCCCTTGGCGTCGTAGAAGTACTGGTAGGCGTCCATCAGCTCCTTGCCGGGCGAACGGAAGCCGTCGACCACCAGCTGCGCGGGACCGGCGTTCCACACGTTGGCGCTGAACGACAGGAAGTCCTTGCCCTTGTCGGGGCCCTCCGTGACGGGCTCGTTGACGGTGATGCCGTAGGCGGGCAGCGAACGCAGATCGGGCTTGGGCACGTTCGGCACCGTCACCTTGCCCGTCGGCCGCTTGGGCGCGGCCTTCACGGCGGGCGCCTTACGGGATCCGTCCGTCCGCCCGGCTCCGTCACCCATCCGCGCGCCCGCCTTGAGGCCCTGTTTCTTCACGGCCCAGGGCACGGCGGGCGGCGCCGGGACGAGCGGCCCGTGACCCACGTTGTACGAGGGCCCGGCGCCGCTCGTCGGGGCCGCGGGCGCGGCCGGGGCCACCGCGCCGTGACCGGCGTGCCCGCCGTGACCGGCGTGCCCGCCGTGACCCGCCTGGCCGGTGGGCGCGGAGTGACCGGCGGGCGCGCCATGGCCCGCCGGGTGGGCGTCGCGCCGCGCGGCGGGTGCGGCGCCGGCGGCGCCCTCGAAGCTGACCTCCCGCACGGTCACCTTCACCGTCTGCGGCTTGTCGGCGATGCCGAACACGTCGCGGTACTGCTTCGCCACGGACACCTTGGCCGTGTACTTCCCCGGCGGCAGTGCCACGGGCTCGGAGTAGACACCCGCGTAGGCGTTGGCGGCCCAGCCCTTCTCCACGCCCCACACGGAGCCGAGCGTGAACGGGTTGGTGGGGCAGCTCTCGGGGTACTTCGAGGTGGCCGGCGCGTCAGGACGCACCCGGCCGGACGCGTTGTTGGGGCAGAAGGTCTCGGACCTGTTCAGCACGGTCTTGCCCGCCGCGTCGGTGACCGTGATCCGGAGGAAGCCGGGCAGCCCGCCGAAGTCCTTCACCAGCCCCTTGGGCAGGACCTTCTCCCGGGTCTTGCCGCCCTCCCGGAAGACCTGCCTGGCGACGACCGGGTCCTTGTAGGACTTCCGGGTCACCTTCAGCTCCAGCGGGGCGTTCTCGGCGGTGACGTACGTACCGAGGTCGAGGTAGACGCCGGGCTCTTCCTTGTACGAGTCGAGGGTCACCGACTGCGAGGCGGCGATCAGGCTGAGCCGCGGGGCGGACGGGGCGGCCTTGCCGTCGGGCGCGGCGGCGACGATACCGGCGGTCACGGCGACGGCCGCGGCTCCGGCGATCACCGAGCGCCCGAGACGGGCCTGGGGGGATCTGGTCATCGTTCCTCGTTCTGCGAGTGCCTGTCGGGACGGCGGACGACGGGCGGGTGCGCGTGGTCATGGCGCGTGGCCGTCTCCGGCGTGTGAGAGCCGGCGGTCGGCCCTGTGGGTTGTCTGTGCGCCGCCGAATCGGGGATCCTTGGCCGAAACTAGGCCGGGGACACCGGATTCCGCCGTCTTGGTGCCGTTTCCGCCTGCCGGGCCTCTCGCATGTGGTAAAGCCCGGGACCGGCCGCGGCCCCGGGCTTCTCACCACCGTACGGATCGTCAGACGTACTTCTTCAGCTCCCGCCGCGCCAGCGACCGCTGGTGCACCTCGTCCGGGCCGTCCGCCAGCTTCAGCGTCCGCGCCGCGGCCCACAGTTCGGCGAGCGGGAAGTCCTGGCTGACCCCACCCGCGCCATGCACCTGGACCGCCTTGTCGATGATGTCGACCACCGCGCGGGGTGTCGCGATCTTGATGGACTGGATCTCGGTGTGCGCGCCACGGTTGCCGACCGTGTCCATCAGCCAGGCGGTCTTCAGCACCAGCAGCCGCAGCTGCTCCACCGTCACCCGGGCGTCCGCGATCCACTCCCGCACCTGGCCCTGTGCCGCCAGCGGCTTCCCGAAGGCCGTACGGGACACGGCGCGGCGGCACATCAGCTCGATCGCCCGCTCGGCCATGCCGATCAGCCGCATGCAGTGGTGGATCCGGCCGGGGCCGAGCCGGGCCTGGGCGATGGCGAAGCCGCCGCCCTCCTCGCCGATCAGGTTCGCCGCCGGGACGCGGACATCCTCGAACACGACCTCGGCGTGCCCGCCGTGGGAGTGGTCCTCGTACCCGTACACCTGCATCGCCCGCCGGACGTGCAGGCCCGGGGTGTCCCGGGGCACCAGGACCATCGACTGCTGACGGCGGATGTCCTCGCCGTCCGGGTCGGTCTTGCCCATCACGATGAAGATCGCGCAGTCCGGGTTCATCGCGCCGGAGATGTACCACTTGCGGCCGTTGATGACGTAGTCGTCGCCGTCCCGCCGGATGCGGGTCTCGATGTTCGTCGCGTCCGACGAGGCGACCTCCGGCTCCGTCATCGCGAAGGCCGACCGGATCTCCCCGGCGAGCAGCGGCCGGAGCCACCGCTCCCGCTGCCGCTCGTCACCGAACTGGGCGAGCACCTCCATGTTGCCGGTGTCCGGGGCCGCGCAGTTCAGCGCGGTGGGCGCCAGCTGCGGCGAGCGGCCGGTGATCTCCGCGAGCGGCGCGTACTGGAGGTTGGTCAGGCCCGCCCCGTGCTCCTCGTCGGGCAGGAAGAGGTTCCACAGGCCCTGCCTGCGCGCCTCGGCCTTCAGCTCCTCGACCACGGCCGGGGTGTCCCACGGCGAGGCGAGTTTCGCCCGCTGCTCGTGCGCCACCTCCTCCGCGGGGTACACGAACTCGTCCATGAAGGCGAGGAGTCGCGCTCGCAGTTCCTCGGTGCGCGCGTCGAATGCGAAGTCCATGGGTGTCGGTCAGCCTTCCTGGAGGGTGGTGAGGCCGTGCTCGATGAAGACGGGCACGAGGTCGCCGATGCGGTCGAAGCCGGCGCCGACGGTCTGCCCGAGGGTGTAGCGGTAGTGGATGCCCTCCAGGATCACGGCGAGCTTGAACCAGGCGAAGGCCGTGTACCAGGAGATGGCGGAGGTGTCGCGGCCGGAGCGGGCGGCGTAGCGCTCGATCAGCTCGGCGGGGGTCGGGTGGCCGGGCACCGCCGCGGTGGTGGAGACGGGGGAGTGCGGCAGGTCCAGCGGGACGCTGTACATGGTCAGCAGGCCCAGGTCGGTGAGCGGGTCGCCGAGCGTGGACATCTCCCAGTCCAGTACGGCGCCCACCCGGTCGTCCTCGTCCAGGAGGGCGTTGTCGAGGCGGTAGTCGCCGTGGACGACGGCCGGGGCGGGGGAGCGGGGCAGCTCGCGGCCGAGCGCGGCGTGCAACTCGTCGATCCCGGGCAGGTCGCGGCTGCGGGAGGCGTCCAACTGCTTGCCCCAGCGCCGCAACTGCCGGTCCAGGAACCCGTCGGGCCGCCCGAAGTCGCCGAGCCCCACCGCCTCGGGGTCCACCGCGTGCAGGTCCACCAGCGTGTCGACCAGCCCCAGGACCGCGGCCCGCGTGCGCTCGGGACCGAGCGGGGCGAGCTGTTCGGCGGTGCGGTACGGCGTCCCGGCCACGAACTCCATGACGTAGAACGGTGCTCCGAGCACCTCCTCGTCCTGGCACAGCACCAGCGGTTCCGGGACCGGCACCGCCGTCGGGTGCAGGGCGCTGATCACCCGGTGCTCGCGCTTCATGTCGTGCGCGGTGGCCAGGACGTGGCCGAGCGGCGGGCGGCGCACCACCCACTGGCCGGTGCCGTCGGTGACGACGTACGTGAGGTTCGACCGGCCGCCCTCGATGATGCGGGCGCTGAGCGGTCCGCTCACCAGGCCGGGCCGCTCGCGGTCCAGGAAGCCGCGCAACCGCTCGGGATCGAGACCTGGTGGGGGAGCTGAGCTCATCGTTCGCACCTCCGGCGACGGGAAGGACAGTGGTGTACGCAGCATGACCGACCAGTCGGTATGTCGTCCAGTGCCGGGCCCGAACCCGTGTGCGCCAGTCCGACCCTCCGGCCGGCTCACTGAACAAGGTTCACGTAGGGATATCGCGCTGCTGGCCGACGACGTCCGGTCATCCGGACCTGGTCGCCGTACCGTCCCTACCGTCCCTCCTCGGCTCCCAGGGCGTCCGCCGGCGTGGAGGATGTCACCAGGGAACGCGCCCCCGGGGCCCGCGAGACCTACGGGGACAGCGCGTACCCGGACCCCGCCCGATCCCTCGCCGAGGCACTTCCCGGCCACCGGTCACCGACGTGAACGGCCTCTTCCGCCTCGCCGAACGGACGGGCGGCGGACCCGCCCACGCCGGAGGCCGGCGTCAGCGCGCGGGGGCCGCGGCCACGCGGATGACCGCCCCCGCCTGGGTCACCTCGGCGGTCGCGCGCTGGTGGCGGAGGCCTTTCCGCCCGCGGGTGCGGGAGCCGATCCCCCCGCCCCGCACCGCTGATCGCCCCACCGGCCAGGTGGACGAACCCCACCGTCCGCCCGCCTGTGCGGCGTTCCCGGCGCGGCTTCGCAGCGGTGCCGTGCCGGTGACGACGTGGTCGGCGGTCGTCGACGTGGTCAGTGGTCGTCCCAGTGGTCGTCGTGGGCGGCGTGCCGGTGGCCCTCGTGCACATAGTCGACGTGGTCGCCGTGCGCGACGGCCGGATGGCCGCAGCCGTCGCCGTGCTCATGGGCGTGCCCGCTGTGGGCGACGTGCTCGCCCGGCTCGCACTCGTCCCAGTGCCCGGAGTGCTCCCGGTGCAGGTGCCCGTCGTGCACGTAGTCGAGGTGATCGTTGTGGACCAGCGCCTGATGCCCGCAGGCGGGACCGTGGGCGTGGGCGTGGGCGGAGTGTTCCTGGTGGAGGGCGGTCATCGCGGACCTCCGGCGTGGACGTCGGTGACACTCCCAGGCTAGTCCCTTTTGCCGCCATTGATCCGTTTCGGCTTGCGGTCGTGCGGGACCGGCCGGAGGGTCGGACCATGAAGGCGATCAGCTACAGCCGCTACGGCGGCCCCGAGGTCCTCGAATTCGGCGACCACCCCGACCCCAAGGTGGGACCCGACAAGGTACTCGTGGAAGTACGCGCGGCAGCGGTCAACCCTGTCGACTGGAAGGCCCAGGCGGGGTACCTCGACACGGCCTTCGACACCGTCTTCCCGGTGATCCCCGGCTGGGACGTCTCCGGCGTCGTCATCCAGCCCGGGGTGTCCGTACCCGAGTTCTCGGTCGGCGACGAGGTCATGGGGTACGTACGCGAGGACGTGCTCTGCCACGGCACCTTCGCCGAGTACGTCGCCGCACCCGTCCGTACCCTCGCGCGCAAGCCGCGCAACCTGGGCTTCGAGGAGGCGGCCGCCCTCCCGCTGGCGGGGCTCACCGCCTACCAGGTGCTGCACCGGGCCCTGCGCGTCCGGCCGGGCGACACCGTCCTGGTGCACGCCGCGTCGGGCGCCGTCGGCTCGATGGCCGTGCAGATCGCCCGGCACCTCGGAGCCCGCGTCATCGGCGCCTCCCGCGACAACGGCCAGGACCGGGTGCGCGAGCTGGGCGCGGAACCGGTGCCGTACGGCGACGGCTTCACGGGCCGCGTCCGGGAGCTGGCGCCGCACGGCGTGGACGCCGCGTTCGACACGGTCGGCGGCCAGATGCTGAAGGACTCGGCCGCCCTGCTCGCCCCCGAGGGCCGCCTCGCGTCCATCGCGGACGGCGAGGTGCTGGGCATGGGCGGCCACTACTACTGGGTGCGCCCCGACACGGCGGACCTCACGGCGCTCGCCGGACTGGTGGAGGAAGGCGCGCTGACGGTACGGGTCGCCAGGACCTTCCCCCTGGAGCAGGCCGCCGACGCCCAGCGCGCCAACATGGAGGGCGGCCTGCACGGCAAGGTCGTCGTGACCACGGGACGCGGCGACTGACCGGCTACAGCACCACGCCCACCGCGAAGGCGGCCAGCGCCACGGTGCACGCCGCCGCCGCGGCCGCCCCGCGGGGCGTCAGCGGACGCGGGCGCGCCGTCCCCAGCGCCACCATCCGGCGATGGGACACCCGCAGGAACACCAGCAACACCAGCAGCGACAGCGCAGCGCCCACCAGCCCGGCCGCCGTGACCTCGTCGTGCACGGCCTGCTTGGCGGCGAGCACCGCGGCGACGGTCGCCGACAACGTCGTACGCCGCCACGCCAGCCGCGTCCGCTCCGGCTGCAGCCCCGGATCGCGGACGTCGGCCGGACCACCCGCCATCAGCCGCTCCAGCCGAGCAGGACGACCAGCACCATCGCGCCGGCCACCAGGCCCACGGCCAGGCTCAGCAAGGTCGGGAACCGGCTGACGGGCAGGTCCTCGTCCCGCCGCATCGCCCGCTCGCACCGCACCCAGTGGTTCACCGCCCGCAGCGCGCACAGCGCCCCGGCGGCCAGCAGCACGAGCGCCATCCCGACCCGGACGCCCCAGCGCAGGTCGGGCAGGAACTGGTCCACCGCGAACCCGCCACCGACGAGGGCGAGCGCGGTACGGATCCAGGCGAGGAAGGTGCGCTCATTGGCGAGGGAGAACCGGTAGTCGGGCGTATCGCCTTCTTCCCGGATCCGCTGCGGCGACAACCACAGCCGCAGGCCCCGCACGAAATCACTCACATGATCAGCTTACCGGCGCGGTGTGCCCGCAGCCTTTCGTACGCCGCCAGCCCGTCCGGCACCCACTCCCACTCACCGAGGCGCGCCTCGACCTCCCGCTCCGGCAGGAACGCGTACCACGCCACCTCCTCCGGCTGCGGGTCAACCGGCAGGGCGCACCGCACCTCGTACACGGCCGACCACCACGACCCGCGCCCGCCGCCGTCCTCGTACAGGAACCGGAACAGCGGTGCGGGCCTCGGCAGACCCCGTACGCCCAGCTCCTCCTCCGCCTCGCGCAGCGCCGCCTCGTCGTAGCCCTCGCCCGCCCCGACGACACCGCCCACGAACATGTCGTACAGGGACGGGAAGACCAGCTTGCCGGCCGTGCGGCGGTGGACGAACACCCGGTCCTCGGCGTCCCGCGCGAGGACGAACACACACCGGTGGCGCAGCCCCCGCGCGTACACCTCGCCGCGCGGCAGTCGCGCCACCACCTCGTCGTGCTCGTCGACGACGTCCAGGATCTCGTCCGCCGCACCCGTGCCGCCCATCGAATCACCCTCCACCTGTTGACGTGTTACCGCCGCGTACCGAAGATCGGAGCACCCTGCCGACAAGGATGATGACCCATGGCGTACGACGCAGATGTGATCGTGATCGGGGCGGGCCTCGCGGGCCTGGTGGCCACCGCCGAGCTCGTCGACGCCGGGCGCAGCGTCATCCTCCTCGACCAGGAACCGGAGCAGTCCATCGGCGGCCAGGCGCACTGGTCCTTCGGCGGGCTCTTCTTCGTCGACTCGCCCGAGCAGCGCCGGATGCGCATCCGTGACAGCCACGCGCTCGCGCTCCAGGACTGGTTCGGCACGGCGGGCTTCGACCGGCCCGAGGACCACTGGCCGCGCAAGTGGGCCGAGGCGTACGTGGACTTCGCGGCGGGCGAGAAGCGGGCCTGGCTGCGCCGGCAGGGCGTCCGCTTCTTCCCCGTCGTCGGCTGGGCCGAGCGAGGCGGCTACGACGCCACCGGGCACGGCAACTCCGTGCCGCGCTTCCACATCACCTGGGGCACCGGCCCCGGCCTGGTCGCCCCGTTCGAGCGGCGCGTCCGCGCGGGCGTGGCCAGGGGCCTCGTACGCCTGGCGTTCCGGCACCGCGTCACCGGCCTCGGCCGCACCGCGGGCGCCGTCGACACCGTCAGCGGCGAGATCCTGGAGCCGTCGGGCGCCGTACGCGGCACGGCCAGCAGCCGACAGGTCACCGGTGCGTTCGAGTACCGGGCCCAGGCCGTGGTCGTCACCTCCGGCGGTATCGGCGGCAACCACGACCTCGTCCGCGCCCAGTGGCCCGAGCGGCTCGGCACTCCTCCCGAGAAGATGCTCTCCGGTGTACCGGCCCACGTCGACGGGCTGATGCTCGGCATCGCCGAGGAGGCCGGCGCCCACCACATCAACCGCGACCGGATGTGGCACTACACCGAGGGAATCGAGAACTGGAACCCCATCTGGGCCCGGCACGGCATCCGCATCCTGCCCGGCCCGTCCTCCCTCTGGCTGGACGCCCGCGGCCGCCGGCTGCCCGTCCCGCTCTTCCCCGGCTTCGACACGCTCGGCACCCTCGAGCACATCATGCGGTCCGGGTACGGCTACACCTGGTTCGTCCTCAACCAGCGCATCATCGGAAAGGAGTTCACCCTCTCCGGCTCCGAACAGAACCCGGACCTCACCGGCAGATCCGTACGCGGCGTGCTGGACCGTGCCCGCGCCGACGTGCCCGGCCCGGTCAAGGCGTTCATGGACCACGGCGCCGACTTCGTCATCGAGAAGGACCTGCCGTCCCTGGTGCGCGGTATGAACGCGCTGACGAAGGAACCGCTGATCGACGAGGCCGGGCTGCGGCGCGAGATCACCGCCCGCGACCGGGAGATCGCCAACCCCTTCACCAAGGACCTCCAGGTCACGGCGGTCCGCGGGGCCCGCAAGTACCTCGGCGACCGGCTGATCCGTACGGTCGCCCCGCACCGCCTCCTCGACCCCGGGGCCGGCCCGCTGATCGCCGTGCGCCTGAACATCCTCACCCGCAAGTCGCTCGGTGGTCTGGAGACCGACCTGTCGTCCCGGGTCCTCACCGCCGGCGGCACCCCGCTCCCCGGCGTGTACGCGGCGGGTGAAGCGGCCGGTTTCGGCGGCGGCGGCGTCCACGGCTACCGCTCCCTGGAGGGCACGTTCCTCGGCGGGTGCATCTTCTCCGGCCGCGCGGCCGGCCGGGCCGCCGCGAAGGCGGTCGGCTCCTAGGCGAAACGCCCCCTGGCGGGCGGCCCTCCTCGCGGTCGGCTTCTGCGGTGGTGCGCTTCTTCACGGGCGGCCCTCCTCGGGCGCCCTCCTCGCGGGTGGCCTTCTGGGCGGGTGGCCTTCTGCGGTGGTGCGCCTCTTCGCGGGCGCCCCTCCTCGCGGGCGGCCCCGCCCCGGGAGCACCCGCCTCCCGGGGGCGGGGGCGCGCCATGTGAACGGTGCTCCGCTACGCGGACCTCAGGTCCCGGATTCCCCCGGCACCGGAGTGCCCTGGTGGTAGTAGAGCCGCCAGGCGCCGCCGGCGCCCGGGTCCCGGCGCCATATGGAGCTGCGCCGGGCGCGGCGGCCCTCGACGACCGTCTCGAACGTCAGGTGCACCAGGTCCGGCGCCAGCAGGACGCCCCTCATGCCGGACACCTCGTACCGTGGCCCGTCCGGGTCGCCGCCCGCCATCTCCGGCAGCGCGGCGAGCATGCCGTCCCGGCTCCACCGCCGCCCGGAGGCGCCGACCTCCACGAAGTCCGGGTGCAGCAGTCGCGCCGCCTCGGTCCGGGACGCCCGTACGGCCGGGTCGAGGAGCCGCAGTTCGCCCGCGACGGCCTCGTCGACACCACTCATCCCAGCACCTCCGCGACCCGGAACCGCTCGGCGACGACCAGCGTGGTGTCATCGACCGTGAAGTCCGGGTCCCCGAGTGCCTCGCGCATCTCGGCGCTGTGCCAGAACCTCTCGTGGCCCGCGCGCCATCCGGCGACCGACGAGTAGCCCTCGCCCTCGTCAAGCGCGTGGCGCAGGTCCACCTCGCCGAGCGGCAGGACACGGACTTCCGTCAGTTCCAGCACCGCCACTTCGCGGCCGTCCGAGTCGATCAGCGCCGACCGCTCGCCGACGGGCGGGAGTTCCTCGTCCTCCGCCTCGTACTCGGCGAGCAGTCCGGTCGTCGACGTCTTCTCACCCGACAGCACGGCGGCGACCAACCGGTCGCGCGACGGCCCGGGAAATGCCAGCAGGTACGGCTTGAGCCGCTCGGTGTCCGCCATGGAGCGTCAGTCTGGCAGGTCGGCGTCCCCTCCACCACGGAACACCCGTGCCTACAGCACCAGCGACAGCAGCAGCACGAACACGATCCCGACGACCGAGATGATGGTCTCCATCACCGACCAGGTCTTGATCGTCTGGCCGACGCTCATCCCGAAGTACTCCTTCACCAGCCAGAAACCGGCGTCGTTGACGTGGCTGAAGAAGAGGGAGCCCGCGCCGATCGCCAGCACCAGCAGTGCCGCGTGCGACGTCGACATGTCGGCCGCCAGCGGCGCCACCAGTCCGGCCGCCGAAATGGTGGCGACGGTCGCCGATCCGGTGGCCAGCCGGATCGCCACCGCGATCAGCCAGGCCAGCAGCAGCGCCGGGATCGCCCAGTTCTCGGAGAAGTCCAGGATCATCCGCCCGACACCCACGTCGATCAGCGTCTGCTTGAAGCCGCCGCCCGCGCCGACGATCAGCAGGACCCCTGCGATCGGGGCGAGCGACGTCTCCACGGTCGAGGAGATCCGCTCCTTGGTGAAGCCGGCCGCGCGGCCCAGCGTGAAGATGCCCACCAGGACCGCGGCGAGCAGCGCGATCAGCGGCGAGCCGACGACGTCGGCCACCCGCTGCACATGGTTCTCCGGGTCGTCGACGACGATGTCCACCAGTGCCTTGACCAGCATCAGCACCACGGGCAGCAGAACGGTCGCCACCGTGACGCCGAAGCCGGGCCGCCGCTCCAGGCGGTCGGACGCCCGCTGGGGGATCATGCGCTCGGGCACCGGTACGTCCACCCACCGTGCCGCGTACCGGGAGAACAGCGGACCGGCGACGACCACCGTCGGGACGGCGACGACGATGCCCAGCGCCAGTGTGACGCCCAGGTCCGCCCCGATGGCGTCGATGGCGACCAGCGGGCCGGGGTGCGGCGGAATCAGTCCGTGCATCACGGACAGGCCCGCCAGCGCCGGCACCCCGATCCGCATCAGTGAGTAGTCGCCGCGCTTGGCGACCATCAGCACCACCGGGATCAGCAGCACGATGCCGACCTCGAAGAAGAGCGGCAGCCCGATCACCGAGGCGATCAACACCATCGCCCACGGCATGGCGCGGCCGCCCGCCCTGGCCAGGATCGTGTCGACGATCCGGTCCGCGCCGCCGGAGTCGGCGAGCAGCTTGCCGAGGATCGCCCCGAGGGCGATGAGCACACCGACGCCCGCGACGGTCGAGCCGAGGCCCTTGCTGAACGAGGCGATGGCCGCGTCGAGCGGGGCGCCGGCGAAGGCGCCGAGCGCCAGCGAACCTATGGTCAGTGCGAGGAAGGCGTGGAGCTTGAGCCGCGTGATGAGCAGGACGATGACGGCGATGCCCGCCAGGACGGCGATGCCCAGTTGGGCGTTGGCGGCCGAGGTGATCGGCTCGGTGGCGTCCGCTGCCAGCGTCTCGACGCTGAGACTGGTCACAGGGGTTCCTCGGGGATCGGGGTCGGGGGTCGGGGGTCGGGAATCAGGGTCGGAGGTCAGGGGCCGGGCCCGGCGAAGTGGACGGGGCCGGCAGGCCGTGCGGGGATACGGCACGGGCCGCGGGGAAACGGCACGGCCCGCTCGGGAGGACGGCAGGGGCGGCGCTGCCGGGCGCCCGGGGACGGAAGGGGCGCACCCGTGGACGACAGGGGCGCGCCTGCCTGGGGTTCAGCGACCGGCGAGCGGGCCCAGTGCGGCGACGGCCCGGTCGGCGATGTCCTCCGGAGATCCGGAGACGTCCAGGGACACCCCGGCCTCGTCGTCACCGAGCGGCTGAAGCGCCGCGAACTGGGAGTCCAGCAGCGCGGTGGGCATGAAGTGCCCCTTGCGCGCGGCCATCCGCCGCTCGATCAGCGCCCGGTCACCGGTCAGGTGCAGGAAGACGACGCCGGGCGCGGCCGCGCGCAACCGGTCGCGGTACGCCCGCTTCAGCGCCGAGCTGCTCACCACCCCGCCGAGGGCCGCCCGCCCGTGCGCCCACCGCCCGATCGCGTCGAGCCAGGGCCACCGGTCGTCGTCGTCCAGCGGGACGCCGGCCGACATCTTGGCGATGTTCGCCCCTGGGTGGAAGTCGTCGCCCTCGGCGTAGGGCACACCGAGGCGCTCGGCGACCAGTGAACCGACGGTGGTCTTACCGGTCCCGGCCACGCCCATCACGACGACGACGGGGGGTTGTTGCATGGGTGAGTGCCTCGCTGTCCTCGACATCGATCGGACGCCACCGCGGCATCCGCCGCCGCACACTGAAACCCATGAGGTACGACATATACAAGAGGCTGTGACATAAAAGTCATACTTTTCGGCGGCGGTTACGCTATGCATATGACGACGCAGGGCCAGGGGCTCCATACGCATGTGCTGGACACCCTGGGCCTGGCCATCACCGCGGGGGAGTGCCCGCCGGGCAGTGTGCTGCGCACCGACGAGCTCGCCCAGCGTTTCGAGGTCTCACGCACCGTGATCCGCGAGGTCGTCCGCGTCCTGGAGTCGATGCACCTGGTGGAGTCGCGCCGCCGCGTCGGTGTGACCGTGCGTCCCACCGCGCAGTGGAACGTGTACGACCCGCGGGTCATCCGCTGGCGGCTGGCCGGCAGCGACCGCCCCCGCCAGCTCAGGTCCCTGACCGTGCTCCGCTCCGCCGTCGAACCGGTCGCGGCCGGTCTCGCCGCCACGCACGCCACCCCCGAGCAGTGCCGTGAACTCACCGAGCAGGCCCTGGGCATGGTCGCCACCTCGCGCGGCGGGCAGCTGGAGGCGTACCTCGTCCACGACATCGCCTTCCACCGTGTCGTCCTCGACGCCTCCGGCAACGAGATGTTCGCCCGCCTCGGGGACGTGGTGGCGGAGGTCCTCGCGGGCCGCACCCACCACCGTGTGATGTTCGAGGACCCCGACCCGGCCGCCGTCACCCTCCATGTGCGGGTCGCCGAGGCCGTGCGGGAGCGGGACGCGGTCCGTGCCGAGGAGCTCACCAGGGAGATCGCGGCGGGCGCTCTGCTCGAACTCGACGTCCTCGCGCCGTAGCCCCACCCCTTAAGCTGCTCAATGCCGACGAACCAGTCGGTAACCTCAGGAAAACCTCAGATCGGCCCGTACGTGACATAGGCCACAGCCAAACGGCGGCGAAGCCGTGACTATGTGCCCTGGCCTTCTGTCGCGGTGACCACCCCCATCACCCGCGCACGGCCGGCTGATACCGCACGATCCCTCACAAAGGCGACTTCCAGATGAGTGACCGCACCATGCCTGCGGCCGACACCCCGAGCCCGGGCACGCCGGCGGCGACGGGCGCCCCCCACATCGACGCCGGTGACGCCGGTTACAGCAAGGACCTCAAGTCCCGCCACGTCAACATGATCGCCATCGGTGGCGCGATCGGCACCGGCCTCTTCCTCGGCGCCGGCGGCCGCCTGGCCGGTGCGGGCCCCTCTCTCGCCATCGCGTACGCCGTCTGCGGCGTCTTCGCCTTCTTCGTCGTCCGGGCCCTCGGTGAGCTGGTGCTCTACCGCCCGTCCTCCGGTGCCTTCGTCTCGTACGCCCGTGAGTTCATGGGCGAGAAGGGCGCCTATACGGCCGGCTGGCTCTACTTCCTCAACTGGTCGACCACTGCCGTCGCCGACATCACCGCGGCCGCCGTCTTCGCCCACTACTGGGCGCTGTTCAGCGATGTCCCGCAGTGGGCGCTCGCCATGATCGCCCTCGCGATCGTCCTCACCGCGAACCTGATCTCCGTGAAGTACTTCGGCGAGATGGAGTTCTGGTTCGCGATCATCAAGGTCGCCGCGCTGGTGATCTTCATGTGCGTCGGCATCTTCCTGGTCGTCACCTCCCACGAGGTCGGCGGTCACACCCCGGGCCTGTCCACCATCACCGACAGCGGCGGCATGTTCCCGCTCGGCATGCTTCCCATGCTGATGGTCGTCCAGGGCGTCGTCTTCGCCTACGCCTCCGTCGAGCTGGTCGGCGTCGCCGCCGGTGAGACCGAGAACCCCGAGAAGATCATGCCGAAGGCGATCAACTCGATCATGTGGCGCGTGGGCCTGTTCTACGTCGGTTCCGTCGTCCTGCTCTCGCTGCTGCTGCCGTACACCTCCTTCTCCGGCGACCAGAGCCCCTTCGTCACCGTCTTCGACAAGCTCGGCATCCCGGGCACGTCGGACATCATGAACCTGGTCGTCCTCACCGCCGCCCTGTCCAGCCTGAACTCCGGCCTGTACTCCACCGGCCGCATCCTGCGCTCGATGGCGATGGCGGGCTCCGCGCCCCGGTTCACCGCCCGGATGAACAAGGGCCACGTCCCCTACGGCGGCATCCTGCTCACCGCCGCCTTCGGTGTGCTCGGCGTCGGCCTGAACTACGTCATGCCCGGCGAGGCCTTCGAGATCGTCCTGAACCTCGCCTCCCTCGGCATCCTCGGCACCTGGGGCATGATCATGCTCTGCTCGCTGCTGTTCTGGTCCCGCTCCAAGGAGGGCAAGGTCACCCGCCCGTCCTACAAGCTGCCCTGGGCGCCGTACACGCAGATCGTGACGCTGGTCTTCCTCGCCACCGTCCTGTTCCTCATGTGGTACGGCGGCGGCATCGGCCGGACGACCGTGAACCTCGTCCCCGTCATCGCGCTCCTGCTCGTCGGCGGCTGGTTCGCCGTCCGCAAGCGGGTCGGGGCGCTCGCGGCCTCGCAGCCGCGGGACTGACCGCCCGGTACGCGCGAAGCCCC
>NZ_BAAASR010000052.1:50238-125860 GCF_039532985.1 Streptomyces gobitricini
GGGCTTCGCGCACGCGGCCGAATATCCACCCCTCCGGGCACCGGTGACCGGAATAGTGGTGCCGGACATCCGCACGACGAAGGGAAGAGCCACGATGGCACAGCAGGTCACAGGCGTCGTCGCCCCGGGGAAGAACGAGCCCGTGCGCGTGGAGACCATCCTGGTCCCGGACCCCGGCCCCGGTGAGGCCGTCGTGAAGATCCAGGCGTGCGGCGTGTGCCACACCGACCTTCACTACAAGCAGGGCGGCATCAACGACGACTTCCCGTTCCTCCTCGGCCACGAGGCCGCGGGCGTGGTCGAGTCGGTGGGCGAGGGCGTCACCGACGTCGCACCCGGCGACTTCGTGATCCTCAACTGGCGAGCGGTGTGCGGGAAGTGCCGGGCGTGCCGGCGCGGCAGGCCCTGGTACTGCTTCGACACGCACAACGCCACGCGGAAGATGACGCTGGAGGACGGCACGGAACTGTCGCCCGCGCTCGGCATCGGAGCCTTCGCCGAGAAGACGCTGGTCGCCGCCGGGCAGTGCACCAAGGTCGATCCGTCCGTGGCCGCGTCCGTCGCAGGGCTGCTGGGCTGCGGCGTGATGGCCGGCATCGGCGCGGCGATCAATACCGGCCAGGTCGGGCGGGGCGACTCGGTCGCCGTCATCGGCTGCGGCGGCGTGGGCGACGCGGCGATCGTGGGCTCCCGCCTCGCGGGCGCCGCGCGGATCATCGCCGTGGACGTCGACGACCGGAAGCTGGAGACCGCCCGGTCGATGGGCGCCACCCACACCGTCAACTCCCGCACCACCGACCCGGTCGAGGCGATCCGCGAGCTGACCGACGGATTCGGCGCCGACGTCGTCATCGAGGCGGTCGGCCGGCCCGAGACCTACCACCAGGCGTTCTACGCCCGCGACCTCGCCGGCACCGTCGTCCTCGTCGGCGTCCCGACACCCGAGATGAAACTGGAGCTCCCGCTCCTCGACGTCTTCGGGCGCGGCGGCGCGCTCAAGTCGTCCTGGTACGGCGACTGCCTGCCCTCCCGCGACTTCCCGATGCTCATCGACCTGCACCAGCAGGGCCGCATCGACCTGGGCGCGTTCGTCACCGAGACGGTCGGCCCCGGCGACGTCGAGAAGGCGTTCGCGCGGATGCACGAGGGCGACGTCCTCCGCTCGGTGGTGGTGTTCTGATGACCGCGCGCATCGGGCACCTCGTCACCTCCGGCACGTTCTCGCTGGACGGCGGCACCTGGGACGTCGACAACAACGTGTACCTCGTGGGGGACGGGGCGGAGGCGATCGTCATCGACGCGGCGCACGACGCCGACGCCATCCTGGCCGCCCTCGACGGCCGTACGCTGCGGGCCATCGTCTGCACCCACGCCCACAACGACCACATCGACGCCGCACCCGCGCTCGCAGCCGCCACCGGCGCCCGCATCCTGCTGCACCCCGACGACCTGCCGCTGTGGCAGCGGACCCACCCGGACCACCACCCCGACGGCGAGCTCACCGACGGACAGGTCCTCACCATCGCCGGCGTGGACCTCACCGTCCTCCACACCCCCGGCCACGCGCCCGGCGCGGTCTGCCTCCACGCGCCCGACCTCGGGACCGTCTTCACCGGCGACACGCTCTTCGCGGGTGGCCCGGGCGCCACCGGCCGGTCCTTCTCCCACTTCCCGACGATCATCGACTCGATCCGCGACCGGCTGCTCACCCTGCCGCCGGACACCGTCGTCCGCACCGGACACGGGGACACCACCACGATCGGCGCCGAGGCCCCGCATCTGGAGGACTGGATCAAACGAGGCCACTGAGCGCCAGCCCGCTCACGAACCGCATCGGCACGCCCGTGACGGGGTCGGTGAACTCCAGTGTCCGCGCCAGCAGTTGCAACGGACGCGTGAAGTCCTCCGGCCCGTCCTCCCGCACCACCGGGTACAGCGGATCGTGGAGGATCGGCACCCCCAGGCGCGCCATGTGGACGCGCAGCTGATGGGTCCGGCCGGTCGCCGGCACCAGCCGGTACCGGCCCAGCCCGCCCCGGCACTCCAGCAGCTCGACGAGGCTCTCGCTGTTGGGCTCCCCCGCCTCCTCACGCGCCGCCGGCACGCCCCGCTCCTTCACGATCCGGCTGCGGACGGTGACGGGCAGCCGCAACGAGGGCTCGTACGCGGCCACCGCCTCGTACTCCTTGCGCACCCGCCGGTCCCGGAACAGCGTCTGGTACGCGCCCCGGTCCTCCGGCCGTACCACGAACAGCGCGAGCCCCGCCGTCAGCCGGTCCAGCCGGTGCGCCGGCTGCAACTCCGGCAGCCCCAGGTCCCGCCGCAACCGCGCCAGCGCCGTCTCCGTGACGTGCCGTCCGCGCGGCGTCGTCGCCAGGAAGTGCGGCTTGTCCGCGATCACGATCCGCTCGTCGCGGTGGACGATCCCCACCTCGAACGGCACCCGCTCCTCCGGCGGGAAGTCCCGGTGGAACCAGACGTACCGCCCCGGCGCGTACGCCTCCTCCGCTCCGACCGGCGCCCCGTCCGCCCCGACGAACCGGCCCGCCGCCACCATCGCGTCCACCCGCTCGGCCCCGATCGCGCCCGCGTACCGCGTGAGCAGATGGTCCCGGACGGTGGGCCACGCCCCGGCGGGGTCGGCGGGCAGCCGCAGCCGCACGGGGTCGATGCCGGCGCGCTGCGGAAGGGGGGCGGCCGGGGCCTTGGTCCTGCGTCTCACGCACCCACCGTAAGCGGTACGGCACCTCGCCCGTGCCCCGCTCCGCCCCGCTCGCCACCCGCCCTCGGTCTCCACCGCACAGGAGGCGGCCGGGGCGCCGCCGTGGTCCGGCACCCCGGGACGCGTCAGCGGCGTACCGCTCCACCGCGCCCGGCCACCGCTCCGTACCGGTACGGCATCAGACGCGGCCCGACGCGCCACACCGGCCGCCGCCCTCGGACACGCACCGGAAGCCGCCGGCGGACCTCACCGGGGCCCCGGGGCGCCGAGCTGGGGCAGGACGGCGCCGATCCGGTCCCAGGTGGCCCGGTCGCGCTCCACCGGAGGCAGCGTCTCGCCCTGGCCGCCGCCCCACGCGGTCGCGACGGCCACCGCGTCCTCGCCGCCCGCCGCGCCCGCCGCCAGGGCCGCGGCGCCCAGCGCGACGAGCTCGGCGGTACGGGGCAGGACCACGGGCCGCCCGGAGAGACGGCGTACGGTCTCCACCCACGTACGCCCCCGGGCGCCGCCGCCGATCAGCCGCAGGGGTGCCTCCCCGTTCGTGCGCGGCAGCTCGTCGAGGGCCCTCAGGAGGGTGAACGCGGCACCCTCGTAGGCGGCCCCGAGGAGCTGCTGCCGGGTGGTGGCGTGGCGCAGTCCGGTGAGCAGGCCGGAGGCGCCGGGGAGGTCGGGGGTGCGTTCGCCGTCGAGGTACGGCAGGAGGACGGCCTCACCGCCGGGGGCGGCGTCCTCGCGGTCGAGGCCCAGCAGGCCGGCGACCTTGTCGACGGCCAGCGTGCAGTTGAGCGTGCAGCCGAGGGGGAGGTACGTGCCGTCGGTGGCGGCGAAGCCGGCGAGCGCGGCCGTGGCGGGCCGGGTGCGCGTGGCCGCGAAGACGGTGCCGGAGGTGCCCAGGGAGACCACCGGGTGGTCGAGCAGCCCCCGGCCGCCCAGCCCGAGCCCCACGGCGGCGGCCATGTTGTCCCCGGTGCCCGCGGCGACGGCGATGCCTTCCGGGAGGCCCAGTTCCCGGGCAGCACGGGCGGTCAGCGAGCCGACGCGGGTGGCTCCGGTCGGGGCCACGGCCGACAGGCGGGCGGGGTCCAGCCCGAGCAGGTCGAGCAGCTCGGGGTCGTAGGCCCCGGTCGCGGTGCTGTACCAGCAGGTGCCGGACGCGTCGCCGGGGTCGGTCGCGGCCGTCCCGCCGAGCCGCTCGGTGAGGAAGTCGTGGGGGAGGCGTACGGCGGCGGCCGCCTCGGCCGTACGCGGCTCGTGCTCCCGCAGCCACTGCCACTTGGCGGCCGTCATGGACGCCACCGGTACGGAGCCGGTGCGGGCGAGCCAGCCGTCGGCGCCGAGACCGTCGGTGAGGGCGGCGGCCTGGGGTGCGGAGCGGGTGTCGTTCCACAGCAGGGCCGGACGCAGCGGCCGGCCGGCCGGGTCCAGGACGACCAGGCCGTGCTGCTGGCCGGCGACGGCGATGCCGGTGACCGCGCGGGAGTCGAAGCCCTCCAGGGCCTCGGTGACGGCCCCGGCGAGCGCCCGCCACCACTGCTCGGGGTCACTCTCGCGCGCTCCCGCCTCACCGCTGACCGTATGGGCGGCCCGGCCGGTGGCCAGGACCTGTCCGGACGCGGCGTCGACGAGGACCGCCTTGGTGGACTGGGTGGAGCTGTCCACGCCGATCACGGCCGGGGACGACGGCATCTCGTTGCCTCTCTCTTGGCTAAGGGCCATCCGTAGCGTATTAGTAATGTGAGAAAACAAATAGACCTGGAGGCCGAACATGTCGGATCGCTTCATCCCCACTCCCGAGGACAGGTTCACGTTCGGGCTGTGGACCGTGGGCTGGCAGGGCACCGACCCCTTCGGCACCGCGACGCGCCCCGCCCTGGACCCCGTCGAATCGGTGGAGCGCCTGGCCGCGCTCGGCGCGTACGGCGTGTCCTTCCACGACGACGACCTCATCCCCTTCGGCTCGTCCGACGCCGAGCGGGAGGCGGTGGTCAAGCGGTTCCGCGACGCGCTGGACCGCACCGGCATGAAGGTGCCGATGGCGACCACCAACCTCTTCACCCACCCGGTCTTCAAGGACGGGGCCTTCACCGCCAACGACCGCGACGTCCGCCGCTACGCGCTGCGCAAGACGATCCGCAACATCGACCTGGCGGTCGAGCTGGGCGCGAAGGTGTACGTGGCCTGGGGCGGCCGCGAGGGCGCCGAGTCGGGCGCGGCGAAGGACGTCCGGGCGGCCCTGGACCGCATGAAGGAAGCCTTCGACCTCCTGGGCGAGTACGTCACGAGCCAGGACTACGACCTCCGCTTCGCCATCGAGCCCAAGCCCAACGAGCCGCGCGGCGACATCCTGCTGCCCACCATCGGCCACGCCCTCGCCTTCATCGACCGCCTGGAACGCCCCGAGCTGGTGGGCGTCAACCCGGAGGTGGGCCACGAGCAGATGGCGGGCCTCAACTTCCCGCACGGCATCGCCCAGGCCCTGTGGGCGGGCAAGCTCTTCCACATCGACCTCAACGGCCAGTCCGGCATCAAGTACGACCAGGACTTCCGCTTCGGCGCGGGCGACCTGCGCCAGGCGTTCTGGCTGGTCGACCTGTTGGAGAGCGCCGGCTACGACGGCCCCCGCCACTTCGACTTCAAGCCCGTGCGCACCGACGGCTTCGACGGCGTCTGGGAGTCCGCGAAGAACTGCATGCGCAACTACCTGATCCTCAAGGAGCGCGCCGCCGCCTTCCGCGCCGACCCCGAGGTGCGGGAGGCCCTCGCGGCCTCCCGCCTCCCCGACCTGGCCCGCCCCACCGCCGAGGACGGCCTCGCCTCCCTCCTCGCCGACCCCACGGCGTACGACGGCTTCGACCCCGCGGCCGCGGCCGCCCGCTCCATGTCGTTCGAACGCCTCGACCAACTGGCCCTGGAGCACCTCCTGGCCACCCGCTGACCTCCCTCCGGGACCTCCCTCCGGGACCTGTCTCCGGCGGGCGCCCGCCCGGCCGTCGCCCTCCGCCTCCCCGGAGCCGGCGGCCGGGGGGCGTGGTGCCGGCGGGTTGCGGGCCGCTGGAGCCGGATGGGGTGCGGCCGGTGGGCAGGGTCGGGGCCCCTCCGGGCCCGCCTCCTCGCGGTCGGCGGGGCACCGGGCCGGTCCGGTGACCGCTGCTCGCCGCTGATCCGCTGCGGGGGTGACCTGCACGGCCCCTCCTCGCCGCGCATCCGCCCGCGTATCCGCGTACCCCGCCGGGTCGGCGACCACATCCCGCCCGGAACCCACCCGGCCGCAACCCACCCCACCCCCGCCCGGGCGTACCGGCCCGCGCGTTACCGGGCCGCGCGCTCCGCGTACCCCGCCGGGTCGGCGACCACGTCCCGCACCACCACCGCCGCGGCGCCCCGCGCCGCGTCACCCGCGGACGACGACGCCCGCAGCCGCCCGCTGCCCGCCGGCCACAGCCCCGACACGACCCGAAGGGTCAGCTCCCGGTCCGCCGCCGGGCCCAGCCACGGCATCAGCGGCCGGTAGACGCCGCCCAGCACCACCGCCTCCGGGTCCAGCAGATTCACCGCCCCGGAGACCACCAGCCCCAGCATCCGCCCGGCCCGCTCCAGCGCCGCCACCGCCCGGGCGTCACCGGCGAGGGCGCGCCGTTCCAGCTCCGCCACCCCCGGCATCCCCGCCGTCTCGTCGAGCCCCGCGCCCCGCAGGAGCGCCGCCTGGCCGGCGTACTGCTCCAGGCACCCGCGCGAACCGCACCGGCACCGAGGGCCTTCGGGGTCCGCCACGGCGTGCCCGATCTCCCCGGCGAACCCGTGCGCCCCGCGCATCAGCTCACCGTCCACGACGACGGCGCCGCCCACCCCGATCTCGCCCGTCAGGTACAGGAAGCCGCGTACCCGTTCCGGACCGGCGCCCACACCGAACCAGAGCTCCGCCAGCGCCGCCGCGTTCGCCTCGTTGTCCGACGCCACCGGCAGTGCCGGCCGGCCGGGGACCAGGGCATCCAGCGCCCGCGCGAACAGCGTCTCCGCCGCGACCTGGTTCCAGCCGAGGTTCGGGGCCTGGCGCACCGTGCCGCCGGACACCAGCCCGGGCAGCGCGAGCCGCGCCCCGGCCGGGCGCAGCTCCTGCTCGGCCGCCGACCGGAGCGTCCGCGCCGCGATCCGCGCGGCCCGCTCCAGGACCTCGCCGGGCGCCACACCACGGTTGTCCACGTGCTCGGTGAGCCGCACCCGGTCGGTGCCGGCCAGGTCGACCACGCACACGGACACGTAATCGATGTTGATCTCGACGCCGAGTCCGGCGGGCCCCGTGCGCGCCACTCGCAGCGCGGTACCCGGCCGCCCGGCCTGCCCGCTGAACGTCTTGCCCCGCTCGGTGAGGAACCCCCCGGCCAGCAACTGCTCGACCAGCGACGACACCGCCGCCCGCGTCAGCCCCACCCGCGCCGCGACCGCCGCCCGGGTCGCCTCGCCCTCGTCGTGCACGGCCCGCAGCACGAGGCTCAGGTTGTGCCGTCGCACGGTGTCCTTGTCGGCCTTGGGCTCCAGCGGATCGAGAGTGTTCTTCATCGTGCGGCCGAGCCTATGCGAAGCCGTACACGCAGAAGCGCGGGCCCGGTCTGCCGACCGTACCCGCGCTTCTCGCTGTCGCTGTGTCCGAGGGGGGACTTGAACCCCCACGCCCGATAAAGGGCACTAGCACCTCAAGCTAGCGCGTCTGCCATTCCGCCACCCGGACAAGGTGTCTGTCTCGCGGCCCGTGGCCGTTCCGACGTGGAAAACCATAGCAAACATTGGGAGCGCTCGATCACGCCCCCGCGTCCGGCGGGGGAGGGGGCAGGATGAGAGGACCCAGCAGCCCCGACGCGGGAGGAACCAGCGTGAGCGAGTCGAGCACGGCGCGAACCGCCACCGGCAACGGCGAGTCCGCCGAGAACGAGGTCACCGACCTCTGCCGTGACCTCATCCGGATCGACACCAGCAACTACGGCGACCATTCGGGTCCGGGGGAGCGGGCGGCGGCCGAGTACATCGCCGGGAAACTCGCCGAAGTGGGCCTCGAACCGAAGATCATCGAGTCCCACAAGGGCCGCGCCTCCACGGTGGCGCGGATCGCGGGCGAGGACCCGTCCCGGCCGGCGCTCCTGATCCACGGCCACACCGACGTCGTCCCCGCCAACGCCGACGACTGGACGCACCACCCGTTCTCCGGTGAGATCGCGGACGGCTGCGTCTGGGGCCGGGGCGCGGTCGACATGAAGGACATGGACGCGATGACCCTCGCGGTCGTACGGGACCGGCTGCGCAGCGGCCGCAAGCCCCCGCGCGACATCGTGCTGGCCTTCCTCGCGGACGAGGAGGCGGGTGGCACGTACGGCGCCCGCCACCTCGTGGACAAGCACCCCGACCTCTTCGAGGGCGTCACGGAGGCGATCGGCGAGGTCGGCGGCTTCTCCTTCACCGTCAACGAGAACCTGCGCCTCTACCTGGTCGAGACGGCCCAGAAGGGCATGCACTGGATGCGGCTCACCGTCGACGGCACCGCGGGACACGGCTCGATGACCAACACCGACAACGCCATCACCGAGCTGTGCGAGGCGGTGGGGAGGCTCGGCCGGCACACCTGGCCGGTCAGGGTCACCAAGACCGTACGGTCCTTCCTCGACGAGCTGTCCGACGCGCTCGGCACCCCGCTGGACCCGGAGGACATGGACGCCACGCTCGCCAAGCTCGGCGGCATCGCCAAGATGATCGGCGCCACGCTCCGCAACTCGGCCGCCCCGACCATGCTCGGCGCCGGGTACAAGGTCAACGTGATCCCCGGGCAGGCGACCGCGCACGTGGACGGGCGCTTCCTGCCGGGGTACGAGGAGGAGTTCCTGGCCGACCTCGACCGGCTGCTCGGTCCCCGTGTCCGGCGCGAGGACGTGCACGCCGACAAGGCGCTGGAGACCAGCTTCGACGGGGACCTGGTGGACGCCATGCAGTCGGCGCTCAGGGCGGAGGACCCGATCGCCCGTGCGGTGCCGTACATGCTGTCCGGCGGCACGGACGCCAAGTCCTTCGACGACCTGGGCATCCGCTGCTTCGGCTTCGCGCCGCTGCGGCTGCCCCCGGAGCTGGACTTCGCCGGGATGTTCCACGGGGTCGACGAGCGGGTGCCGGTGGAGGGCCTGAAGTTCGGCGTCCGGGTGCTGGACCGTTTCATCGACGCGAGCTGACGGCCGGGCCCGCCCGACCTCGGATAGTCAGGTGAAACGAAACTCCAATAATCGCCCGCGTGTGCACATCTGACCGAAAAGGGTGAACGGCGTCATCCGGTCGTAGCCCGATTACCTCCCTGTCGTTACAGGTGATGCGGTCCGCGGTTGGGACCGCATTGCCAACGAGGAGGAATAATGATCAAGAAGGTCGCCGCAGTCGCGGTCGCCACCGGCGGGCTGGTCCTGGCCGGCGCGGGCATGGCCGTCGCGGACGCGAACGCGAACGGTGCCGCCGTGGGCTCCCCCGGTGTCATTTCGGGCAACGTGATCCAGGTTCCCATTCACATCCCGATCAACGCCTGTGGCAACACGGTGAACGTCATCGGCCTGCTGAACCCGGCCTTCGGGAACGTCTGCATCAACGACTGACGTTGAGCCTCGACCCCTAGTGGTTTGAGCCCGGCCGGCCCCGGAGCGCGCGCCATGCGCTCCGGGGCCGCTGGACATTCGTACCTCCCGGCGCTGTGCCGGAGGTATTCGGGAAGCCTAGAAGGCAGGAAACCAGCTATGCGACAGGTCACGCGAAAGGGCCTGACCATCGTGGCGGCCGCGGGTGGCGTACTCGCCCTCGGCGGCGGATTCGCCCAGGCGCACACCGGCGCCGACGCCCACGGGGCGGCGACGAATTCCCCGGGCGTCGCGTCCGGGAACAACGTCCAGGCGCCGGTGAGCGTACCGGTGAACGCGTGCGGCAACACCGTGAACGTGGTCGGGGCACTCAACCCGTCATTCGGGAACAAGTGCGTCAACAAGTCCAGCGGTGCCAAGGCGGACGGGGTGGCGGCGAACTCTCCGGGCGTCGCGTCCGGGAACAACGTCCAGGCGCCGGTGAACGTGCCGGTGAACGCGTGCGGCAACAGCGTCGACGTGGTCGGGGCGCTCAACCCGTCGTTCGGGAACGAATGCGCCAACGGTCACCCGCACAAGCCCGACAAGCCGGGGGAGCCCGGCAAGCCCGGGAACCCGGACGAGCCGGGCAACCCGGGGAACCCGGACGAGCCCGGTAACCCCGGCACCCCGGACGAGCCCGATGAGCCCGGCACCCCGGACCAGCCCGGTACCCCGGACCAGCCGGACGAGCCCGGCAAGCCGGGGACGCCGGCCAAGCCGGGCAGCCCGGACCTGCCCGGTTCGCCGATCGAGCCGAACGAGCCCGGCGCGCAGACCGTCACCCCGCCGCAGGCGGAGGACGAGCTGGCGCTCACCGGTGCCGCTCCGCTCGGCATGCTGATCCCGGCGGGCGCGGGCCTGCTGCTCGGGGGCGCGGTTCTCTACCGTCGTACCCGGCAGGCCTCGTAGTCCCCGTCCTCGCGGATACGACGGAGCGGGCCTCGCGGTCGCGGGGCTCGCTCCGTTCTGCTCGTCACCCTTACCAGGTGGCGCGCGCCTGACGGATGATGCGCCGGCGCAGCCGCACACGGCGGCTGCCGTCCCGGTGCAGACTCAATCGGTCCAACTCCCAGTGTCCGTACTCGGCTTGGTCGGTCAGCAGACGGGTCGCCTCCTTGCGGGACACCCCGCGAGGTACGTACACGTCGACAAATTCGTATTCCGGCATCGCATCTATTGTGCGGGCATGGGCCCGGTACGGATAGCGTCTGCACTATGTCTGATGCTGCGCAGCCCACCGCTGCCGAGGTACGTGCCGCCGCCGAGGCGGTCAAAGCCGCACTGGACCGTCACCTGGAGGCGGTCGAGAACCGCACGGGTGATGACGACCCGGCCGTCTATGCCGCCTTCAACGCCCTCGCCACCGCGGCCGAGGCATACGACGAGCGGCTCTACGACCGCTACGACGAGGTCACGCCGTTCGAGATCCCCGGCGTGGAGGACTCCCTCCCGCCCTACGAGGGCCCCGAGGAACCGAACGCGCTGACCGTGCTGATCCGCCGCGACTACGCGGTGGTCGAGCCACAGCGCCTGCTGGCCCAGTCGCAGCGCATCGCGGACCTGGACCGTGAGGACGACGGCGCGGAGGCCGCCGCGGTGGTGGGAGCGAGCATCCACGCGGCGCTGGGCGTGCTGTTCGGCGAGTTCGAACCGGACGAGATCGCCTCGCGGCACAAGGAGTTCGGCCTGGAGGAAGGCGACTCCACCCTCTGGGTGGCCGCCGCGGACGAGCTGCCGGAACCGGGCGAGTGGCTGAGCACCCCGTTCGACCAGACGGACCCGGGCCGGGTGATCTGCCGCTTCGACGTGAGCGCGGTGTTCGACGAGGACGAACTCCACGGCGATCCGGAGCGCCCCGACATCCCCTGAGGCCTGCCTGCCAGGACGCCCCCCGACGCGGGGAGCACCACCCCGGGCCGGGGCCCACCACCCCGGGCCCGTCGCCCCGCTCTGGGCACCCGGGGCTGGGCCCGGCCTCCAGGCCCCGCGACGGCCGCACAGCGGCCCGCACGGGGTCTCCTGCCGCGCCCCGGGGGGCGAGGACCGCCCCGGGGGCGAGGACGGAGCCTGGAGTCACTCCTCCGTGGCGAGGAGCGACTCCAGAAGCGTGCCGAGGCGGGTGGTGCGGGGCCGGGGGAGCGCCTCGGAGACCGCGCGGGGCAGTGCCTGGTCCACGCCGTGAACCACGGAAAGGTGCCGCTCACCGCGGCTGAACGCGGTGTAGACCCACGCCCGGTCCAGTGCCCCGGCCGCGTCGCCGGGCAGCACGACGACCGCCGCCGGCCAGCGCATGCCCACCGCCTGGTGGGCGGTCAGCGCCCAGCCGTGGCGGAGCGCCGTGTCGACCCGGTCCTTCGGTACGAGGACCCGCCCGCCCTCGCAGTCCAGGTGCAGCCCGTCCGCGTCCGCCGAGAGCACGGTTCCCGGCACCGTCCGGCCCGGCGTCGGGGCGTAGGCGATCCGGTCGCCCGGGTCGAAACCGCCGAAGCGGCCCGGCCCCGGGTTCAGCCGCTGCTTCAGCGCCGCGTTGAGCGCCCGAGTACCCGCCGAACCGCCATGGCCGACGGTGATCACCTGGGTCTGCTCGGCCGGCACGCCGATCGCGCGCGGTACGGAGTCCGCGACCAGCTGGACCGTACGGTGCACCGCCTCGCCGGCGTCCCGCACCGGAACGATCACGACCTCCTTGCCCGGTGCCCCCACCTGGTTCAGCTCACCGATCCCGATGCCGGAGACCAGCTCCCCGATCGGCCCCGGGTCCGGTGTGCGCGACGCGATCCGCGGACACGCCCGCGCCGCCAGGACGTCCGCGAAGACCCGCCCCGCGCCCGCCGACCACAGCACGGCGGGGTCACCGCTCAGCACCAGACGGCACCCGTCCGGCAGGGACTCCACCAGCATCGCGGCCGTCTCGACGTCCAGCTGCGGGGCGTCCAGCACGACCAGCAGATCCAGCGCGAGCGCCCCGTCCTCGTCCCGGTCCGGTCCACCGCCACCGGTCAGCAGCCCGGCGACGGTGACCGCGTCCAGGTCCGTGCCCAGCCGACGGCGGCCGTTCTCCGTGTACGCGGCCACGGCCGCCCGGAGCCCGATGCCGCGCGCTGCCCCGGCCAGGGCGACCGCCTCGGCCCGCGCCGCCTCCCCGCCCGTGTGCGCCACGAGCCCGTGCTCGGCGACCGCCCGGCTCAGGTCCGTCGGCGGGACGTCCCGCCAGCGGGCGTCCGGGCCGCTCCTGGCGATCCGGGCCAGCCCGTCGGCGAGGCTCTCCTCCGCCAGCGCGTACCGGTCGAGCCCCAGCAGCACCGGCACCGGCACCGGCACCGTGCCCTCCGCCGTCTGCTCCCCGTCCTCGTCACCGGCCGTGTCCTCGTCCGGACCGTCGTGGAAGACCAGCACCGCGCCCTCGGCGATCGCGTGCCGCACCGCTTCCTCCGGTGCGGGCACCGCGTGCTCCGTCAAGGCCGCCCGCACGTCCGCCGCGTCCAGCGCGGTGTGCCCCTGGAGGGCCGCCCGCTGGAGCAGCCACCCGACGAGCGCGACCGTCCGCCGCTCGTCCCCGGGGCCGCACTCCGCCCCGAGCAGCGCCCGGGCGAAACCGTCGGGCTGCTCGGGGCGGACGCCCGGCACCGACAGCAACTGCCAGGGGTCCTCGCGCAGCACGTCCGCCGCCGTCTCCCCGAGCAGGCCGGCCACCCGCGCGGCGAGCGACTCGGGCGCGCCGCCCTCGGCCAGGACGGCCCGTACCGACGCGACCGTCTCCGGCGCCGGCACCCGCGCCGCGGGACGGGCGGGTCCGGCGGGCACCGCCGGCCGCACCGGTGGGGCGGGCTCCGGGGTGGGTCGCCGCGGCGCGGGCGCGGGGGAGTCCAAGAACGTCGTGCCGGACGACGTGCCGCTCTCCACCGCCCGTACCGCCGCCAGCAGGTCGGCGGCCGTGCCGCTCAGCTTGCCGCCCGCCGCGATGGTGCCGCCCTTCTCGGCCTTGCGCTGCTCGATACGCGCGCGCAGCTCCCGCTGCGCGGCCAGCTCCGCCTCCACCTCGGACACCGCGCCCGCGTCGGCGCCCACCGGCGTCCCACCGGCGTCTCGACCACCAGCGTCCGCGCCCTCCGGGCTCCCGCCCTCCGGCGTCCCGCCCGCGCCGTCATCCCCGGCGTCCGCGCCCTCCGGGCTCCCGTCCACCGGCTCATCCCCAGCGTCCGCCCCCTCCGGGCCCCCGCCCACCGGCTCATCCCCAGCGTCCGCCCCCTCCGGGCCCCCGCCCACCGGCGTCCCGCCCGCGTCCTCACCTCCCGCGCCGTCACCGCCCGCGGCCGGGACTTCGGCTTCTCCGGGCGGGGCGGCGGCGTCGGCCGGGCCGCCGGGCTCCAGGTCCTCCGCGGCGGCGGACGCGGCGGCGTTCTGGTCGTCGTCGGCCGAGGGGCCGGGGGTTGCCCCCCGGGGAAGCGCGGTCACAGCGTGCTCCAGTCCTGATCGGGATAGCGGTGCACGGGCGCCGACACATCGTCGAGCGCCCGGCGGATCTCGTCAGGAAGACTAAGGGTCTCCACTGACAACGCGGCCTCCAGCTGCCGCGCGTTGCGCGCGCCCACGACCGGCGCCACCACCCCGGGCCGGTCCCGCACCCACGCCAGCGCCACCTGGAGCGGGGTGGCCGCCAGCCCGTCGGCGGCGGTGATCACGGCATCCACGACGCGGGTCGCGGAGTCGTCCAGGTAGGGCTCGACGAACAGCGCCATCCGGTCCGACGCACCACGTGAGTCGGACGGCGTGGCGTGCCGGTACTTGCCCGTCAGCACCCCTCGCCCCAGCGGCGACGACGGCAGCAGCCCCATGCCCAGGTCCAGCGCGGCGGGCAGCACCTCCCGCTCCACGCCCCGCTGGAGCAGCGAGTACTCCATCTGCGTGCTGGCCAGCCGGGCCCGTGCCCCGCCCGGGGCAAGCTGCCATGTCGCGGCCTTCGCCAGTTGCCAGCCGCAGAAGTTGGACACGCCCACGTACCGCGCCCGTCCGCTGCCGACGGCGATGTCCAGGGCCTGGAGCGTCTCCTCCAGCGGGGTCTCCGGGTCGAAGGCGTGGACCTGCCACAGGTCCACGTAGTCCGTGCCGAGCCGGGCCAGCGACGCGTCCAGCGCCGCCAGCAGGTGCCCGCGCGAACCGTCGACCCGCCGGTCCGGGTCCGGAACGCTTCCGGCCTTGGTCGCGATGACCAGGTCGCGCCGGGGGACCAGCCGTTCCACCAGCCGGCCGAGCAGGTACTCGGCCTCACCGCCGCCGTACACGTCCGCCGTGTCGATCAGCGTCCCGCCGGCCTCCCAGAACGCCTTCAACTGGTCCGCCGCGTCGTGCTCGTCGGTGTCCCGCCCCCAGGTGAGGGTGCCGAGGCCGATCCGGGACACACGCAGGCCGGTACGGCCGAGATGCCTCTGCTCCATGGCCGCGAGATTACTGGCCAGAGGCGCACGCGGAGAGAGCCTGTGGACAACCCCGTGCGCTGCGCGGCCGCCGCCCTCCTGACGGGACGAGGGCCCGCGCGCTAGAGTCCGGACGCAGATCGTTACTGATCAGTAAATGAGTCGACGAGTAAGGGGACCGGCTATGCGGCTCGGCATCAACCTCGGCTACTGGGGCGCGGGCATGGACGGCGACAACCTCGCCGTCGCCCAGGAGGCGGACCGCCTCGGCTACGACGTCTGCTGGGCCGCCGAGGCGTACGGCTCGGACGCCCCGACCGTGCTGGCCTGGGTCGGCGCCCAGACCGAGAACATCGACATCGGCTCCGCGATCATGCAGATCCCGGCCCGCCAGCCCACCATGACCGCCATGACGGCGGCCACTCTCGACTCGCTCTCCGGCGGCCGGTTCCGCCTGGGCCTCGGCGTCTCGGGACCGCAGGTCTCCGAGGGCTGGTACGGCGTCAAGTTCGACAAGCCGCTCTCCCGCACCCGCGAGTACGTGGAGATCGTGCGCAAGGCGATGGCCCGCGAGCGGCTGACCCACGAGGGCACGCACTGGACGCTGCCGCTCCCCGGTGGCCCCGGCAAACCGATCAAGCTGACCGTCCACCCGCAGCGCGAGCACATCCCGCTCTACATCGCCGCCATCGGCCCCAAGAACCTGGAGCAGACCGGCGAGATCGCCGACGGCGCCCTGCTGATCTTCCCGTCCGCCGAACACCTGGAGGACACCGCGCTCCGGCACCTCCGCGCGGGCCGCGAGAAGGCGGGCCTGACCATGGACGGCTTCGACGTCTGCCCGACCCTGCCGCTGGCCATCGGTGACGACGTCAACGGGCTCGCCGACATGTTCCGGCCGTACACCGCGCTGTACGTGGGCGGCATGGGCAGCCGCAAGCAGAACTTCTACAACCAGCTCGCCCAGCGCATGGGGTACGAGAAGGAGGCCGCCGAGATCCAGGAGAAGTACCTCTCCGGGGACAAGGCCGGCGCCGCGGCCGCCGTTCCGCACCGGCTGATCGACCAGACGACGCTGCTCGGCCCGGTGGAGCGGATCGCCGACCGGATGCAGGCGTACGCGGCGGCCGGGGTCACCACCCTCACCCTCGCCCCGGCCGGCTTCACGCTCGACGAGCGGATCGCGGCGCTGCGGGCGGGTACCGAGGCCCTGGACCGCGCGGGCCTGGTCGACTGACGACCGGACAAGCCTGCGGCCGTGGTGGGGGCTCGGGGTCATCCCCGCCACGGCCGTCACGCTGCACAACGCTCCACACCCCCGAGGGGTTACTCCCCGAGCGCACCCGGCGCGCGCGAGGACCGATGTTCCCCTCCCGCGCCCCCCTGTGCTCGGCCATCCGGCGGACTTCAGCACCCATGTCGTTGCCACGTCCGTCCCGCCGCATTTGACTCGTCCTTTGCGGAACTTCCCGCGACTTCGCGGAAGCGCCCACAGACGAGCGCATGGAGGTGGCATTGATGCTGTCGGCCCGAAGCCTGTTCCAGGAGATCGTCCACAACGACGACTCCTACCGGCTGTTCTGTTCCATCGCGGCCAGCGGGGAGGCCCAGGGCGGCTGGGAGAACGCGCGTATCGCCGCCCTCCTCCCGGAGAGCATGCGCGAGCTCGCGCCCAAGGTCACCCGGCACGGGGCCGACGAGGACAAGCACGGCCGGATCTTCAACGCCCTGCTGAAGAAGCGTGGCCTGGAGCCGGTCCCGGTCCCGCCGGAGGCCGACTACACGATGCTGCTGGAGCAGCGCGGTATCGGCCTGGCCCACGAGAAGCTGCGCCGGGACCAGCCGCTGACGGAGCAGGACATCCTCGTCTACCTCTCGCACAGCCGGGTCACCGAACAGCGCGCCGCCGACCAGATGGAGATGCTGGTCAAGTACTTCGGCGACCACCCCGAGGTCGGCAAGGCCATCCGGCAGATCTCCCACGACGAGGACAACCACCTGGCGTACTGCCACGAGGAGCTGCTGGGCCTCGCGTACTCCGGACACGGCCGCGCCATCCAGCGCACCCTGCGCGAGTGCGCGCTCGCCGAGATCGCCGTCTACCGCGATGTCAGCCTCGCCGTCATGGACCACATGGGCCGCATCCTCAAGTGGCCCGGTGCCAAGCGGACGGCCCTCGCCCTGGGCATCCGCGGCATGTACGCCTACGAGAGGGCGGGCGGCTGGCGGCGCATGGTCGCTCTCAGGATGCCGGAGCGGCGCGACGCGCTCGGCGGGCCGGCCGAGCCCGCCCCGGCGTACTGAGACGCGCGCCGCGCGGCCTACAACCAGCCACGGCGCTTGAACAGCCGGTACAGGCCCACGACCGCCACCGCCATCAGCGCGATCACGGCCGGGTAGCCCCACACCTGGTGGAGCTCCCACATGTGGTCGAAGTTCATGCCGTAGACGCCCGCGACCATCGTGGGCACCGCGGCCATCGCCGCCCACGCCGAGATCTTCCGCATGTCGTCGTTCTGCCGCACCCCCATCTGCGCGAGATGGGCGGACAGGATGTCCGACAGCAGCCGGTCGAGCCCCTCCACCTGCTCGGTGGCACGCGTCAGATGGTCGCTGACGTCCCGGAAGAACGGCTGGGCCTCCTCACTGACGAAGGGCACCCCCGCGCCCGAGAGCCGGGCCATCGGCGCGGCCAGCGGGCCGGCGGCCCGGCGGAACTCCAGCACCTGGCGCTTGAACGTGTAGATCCGTGCCGCCGTGTTCTTGGCGTCACCGCCCGCCGGCTGGAAGACCTCCGTCTCCATCTCCTCGAGGTCGACCTGAAGCTCGCCGGCCACCTCGATGTAGTGGTCGACCACGGCGTCGCTGATCGCGTACAGCACGGACGTCGGCCCCTGCTTGAGCACCTCCGGCTCCGCCTCCAGCCGCTTGCGCACGGCCGTCAGGGGCGCGCCCTCGCCGTGCCGGACCGTCACCACGAACGAGTCGCCCACGAAGACCATCAGTTCCCCCGTGCTGACGGTGTCGCTCTCCGGCTCGTAGACCACGGGCTTGAGGACCATGAACAAGGAGTCGTCGTACACCTCCAGCTTCGGCCGCTGGTGCGCCTTGAGGGCGTCCTCCACGGCCAGCGGATGCAGGCCGAACTCCTCCGAGACGTGATCGAACTCCTGCTCCGTGGGCTCGTGCAGCCCGATCCACAGGAACGAGTCGCCGGAGTTCGCGGCGCGGGCCGCCTCGAGCGCATGGGAGAAGTCGGACGGGCCCTCACTTCGGTGCCCGTCCCGGTAGATGGCACAGTCCACGATCACGGCGCGTATTCTCCCCCGGCCGCGGGCCCCGCGCACCTGTCGAACCGCGCCGGGCCCGTCCTCCGGAGCCCGCCGCGCTCCCGTGCCCCGGCACGCGCTGCCCCGGCACGCGCTGCCCCGGAGGAGGGGGGACACCCGCCGGCCCCGCGTTCCCCGCGCCCGCCCGGCCCCCGCTGGTCGCCGAAGCCCGGCCACCAGGGCCTGCCGTCGGTCACCGATGCGCCCCGCGCCCCCACAGGCCGGGGGCCGCTCCCACCGCGGCGCCCTCCTCCGCCTCGTACGGCCCGATCAGGAGAACAGGCCCTAGGCTGGCAGGCATGGCCACGTTGATCCTCGTACGGCACGGACGCTCGACCGCCAACACCGCAGGCGTACTCGCCGGCTGGACGCCCGGGGTCACCCTCGACGAGCGCGGCACCGCGCAGGCCGCGGCCCTGCCCGGCAGGCTGGCAGGGGTGCCGCTCGCGGCCGCCGTCACCAGTCCGCTCCAGCGGTGCCGGGAGACGCTCCAGCCGCTCCTCGACTCCCGGCCCGGCCTGCACCTGCACGCCGAGGAACGGATCGGCGAGTGTCACTACGGCGACTGGTCCGGGCGCAAACTCGCCGAACTCGCCGACGAACCGCTGATGGAGACCGTCCAGCGGCATCCGTCCAACGCGGCGTTCCCCGGCGGCGAGTCGCTCCGCGCCATGCAGGCCCGCGCCGTGGAGGCCGTACGCGAGTGGAACGCGCGCGTGGAGGCGGAGAACGGGGAGGACGCGGTCTACCTGATGTGCTCCCACGGCGACATCATCAAGTCGCTCGTGGCGGACGCACTCGGGATGCATCTCGATCTGTTCCAGCGGATCCATGTGGATCCTTGTTCCGTGACGGCGATCCGTTACACCCGGCTGAGGCCATCTCTTCTGAGGCTCGGCGACACCGGCGACTTCGCCGGGCTGATCCCGCGGGAGGAACCCGGCGGCGAGGCCGCGGAGGTGGGCGGCGGCGCGGGAGCACCGTGATCGAATCGCACAGTAGGGTGGACGGGCCGCAGCGCCGTCCGAACCGAAGCAAGGGAGAGGGAACGTGTCCCGTCAGGTGTTCCTCTATGACCCACCGGAGCGTTTCGTGGCCGGCACGGTCGGGCTGCCTGGCCGCCGTACGTTCTTCCTCCAGGCCTCCGCCGGGGGCCGGGTCACCAGTGTCGCCCTGGAGAAGACGCAGGTGGCCGCGCTCGCCGAGCGGATCGACGAGCTGCTCGACGAGGTGGTGCGACGGACGGGGGGCAACGCCCCGGTACCGGCCGTCGCGCCGTCCGACGTCACGGACACCGCGCCGCTGGACTCCCCGGTCGAGGAGGAGTTCCGGGTCGGCACGATGGCGCTGGCCTGGGACGGCGACGAACAGCGCATGATCGTGGAGGCGCAGGCGCTGGTCGAGCTGGACGTGGAGTCCGAGGAGGACCTCGCGGAGGCCGAGGAGCGGCTGCTCCAGGACGAGGAGAACGGCCCGCCGATGCTGCGCGTCCGGCTCACCGGGGCACAGGCGAGGGCGTTCGCCAAGCGCGCGCTCGACGTGGTCAACGCGGGCCGGCCGCCGTGCCCGCTGTGCAGCCTGCCGCTCGATCCGGAAGGACACGTATGCCCGCGCCAGAACGGATACCGCCGGGGAGCCTGACGGCGGTGGAGCTGCTCGACCTGCTCGCCAAGGGTGAGCTGACGGTGCGCGGGCAGGTCCGCGAGGCGTCCAACGCGGTGCTGTTCTGTTCCGTCGCGTACGAGGGCCGGGAAGCCGGCTGCGTCTACAAACCCGTCGCGGGGGAGCGCCCGCTGTGGGACTTCCCCGACGGGACGCTGGCGCAGCGAGAGGTGGCGGCCTACGAGGTGTCCGAGGCGACCGGCTGGGGCCTGGTGCCGCCGACCGTCCTGCGGGACGGCCCGTACGGCCAGGGCATGGTGCAGCTGTGGATCGAGGGCGACCCGTCGGCCTCCCTGCTGGCCCTGGTCGACGAGGAGGAGCCGGGCGAGGGCTGGAAGGCGGTCGGGCTCGCGCAGGTGGACGAGGACCGCACCGCCCTGCTGGTGCACGCCGACGACGTACGGCTGCGGCGGCTCGCCGTGCTCGACGCGGTGATCAACAACGGCGACCGCAAGGGCGGCCACCTGCTGCCCGCGCCGGACGGCCGGCTGTACGCGATCGACCACGGCGTCACCTTCCACGTGGACGACAAGCTGCGCACCCTCCTGTGGGGCTGGGCGGGCGAGGCGCTCCCGGACGAGGCGCTGGAGGTCCTGGCCCGGCTGGACGCCTCGCTGGCGCCCGGCGGGGACCTCGCCGGCCGCCTGGCCGAGCTGATCACGCCGACGGAGGCCGCGGCGGTCCGGTCCCGGGTGGCGGCCCTGCGCTCCTCCGGCCGCCATCCGGAACCCTCGGGGCAGTGGCCCGCCATCCCCTGGCCCCCGGTGTGACGACCGGGGCGCAGCACACGCCGACCGAAGCCGCAAGAGGGCGTGTTCGGTCATGACTTCCGCATCCGGTTCGTATCCGGAACAGGCATCCGGTTACGCTCGTGACATGCATGCCTGGCCCGCTTCTGAGGTCCCCGCCCTGCCCGGCAAGGGCCGCGACCTCCGGATCCACGACACCGCGACCGGTGGACGAGTGACCCTCGACCCCGGCCCCGTCGCCCGTATCTACGTCTGCGGCATCACGCCGTACGACGCGACCCACATCGGTCACGCGGCGACCTACAACGCGTTCGACCTCGTTCAGCGCGTGTGGCTCGACACCAAGCGGCAGGTCCACTACGTCCAGAACGTCACCGACGTGGACGATCCGCTCCTGGCACGGGCCGTCCGCGACGACATCGACTGGGTCGCCCTCGCCGAGAAGGAGACGGCCCTCTTCCGCGAGGACATGACCGCCCTGCGGATGCTCCCGCCCCAGCACTACATCGGCGCAGTCGAGGCCATACCCGGCATCGTGCCGCTCGTGGAGCGGCTCCGGGACGTGGGCGCCGCGTACGAACTCGAGGGCGACGTCTACTTCTCCGTGGAGTCCGATCCGCACTTCGGCGAGGTCTCGCACTACGACGCCGAAGTCATGCGCGCCCTGTCCGCCGAGCGTGGCGGCGACCCGGACCGCCCCGGTAAGAAGAACCCGCTCGACCCGATGCTGTGGATGGCCGCCCGTGAGGGCGAGCCGAGCTGGGACGGCCGCAGCCTCGGGCGTGGCCGCCCCGGCTGGCACATCGAGTGCGTGGCCATCGCCCTGGACCACCTCGGCATGGGCTTCGACATCCAGGGCGGTGGCTCCGACCTGGTGTTCCCGCACCACGAGATGGGCGCCTCCCACGCCCAGGCGCTGACCGGCGAGCACCCGTTCGCCAAGGCCTATGTGCACGCCGGGATGGTCGCCCTGCACGGCGAGAAGATGTCCAAGTCCAAGGGCAACCTCGTCTTCGTCTCCGCGCTCCGCCGCCAGGGCGTCGACCCGGCCGCGATCCGGCTCGCGCTGCTGGCCCACCACTACCGCGCCGACTGGGAGTGGACCGACGAGGTCCTCCAGGAGGCCGTGGAGCGGCTGGACCGCTGGCGTGCGGCGGTCTCCCGGCCCGACGGGCCCTCCGCCGACGCGCTGGTCGACGAGGTGCGCGAGGCGCTGGCCGACGACCTGGACGCCCCGGCCGCCCTCGCGGCCGTGGACCGCTGGGCCGCCCGCCAGCGGGCCGAGGGCGGCACGGACGAGGCCGCACCGGGGCTGGTGTCCCGGATCGCCGACGCCCTGCTGGGCGTGGCGCTGTAGGCGAACCCCGCGGCGTCCGCCGACGACGGCGGGGCGGTACCTGATCGTCAGGTGCCGCCCCGCCGTCGTACGCGCTCAGTCCTCGGACGAATCCGGGGCGTCCGGTACGTCCGGTGCGCCCGGCGAATCCTCGGAGTCCCGGGCTCCTGGGGCGTCCGGCGCGCCCTCGGCGCCCGGTGGCTTCCGGGTGTCGGGCGTGTCCCCGGTGCCCGGTGGCTTCGGCATGTCCCCGTCCCCGCCGTCCCCGTCCCCGCCGGCGCTCGCGTCGTCGGCCTTCGGCGGTTTCGGCGGACGGGTCCGCCCGCTCGACGTGTCGCGCAGGTACGGGTTGTCGCCGGTCTCGGTGGCGTGGCTCGGCCCGCCGTCCCGCCGCCGCAGGTACCGCTCGAACTCGCGTGCGATGGCCTCACCCGACGCCTCCGGGAGCTCCGCGGTGTCCCGCGCCTCCTCCAGCGTCTGGACGTACTCCGCCACCTCGCTGTCCTCCGACGCCAGCTGGTCCACGCCGACCTGCCAGGCCCGGGCGTCCTCGGCCAGCTCACCCAGCGGGATGCGCAGGTCGATGAGGTCCTCCAGCCTGTTGAGCAGCGCCAGCGTCGCCTTGGGGTTCGGCGGCTGCGACACGTAGTGCGGCACCGCCGCCCACAGGCTCACCGCCGGCACGCCCGCGTGGGTGCAGGCCTCCTGAAGGATGCCGACGATGCCCGTCGGCCCTTCGTACCGGGTCTCCTCCAGGTCCATGGTGCGCGCCAGGTCCGGGTCGGACGTGACGCCGCTGACCGGTACCGGCCGGGTGTGCGGGGTGTCGCCGAGCAGCGCGCCCAGGATCACCACCATCTCCACACCCAGTTCATGGGCGAAGCCGAGCAGTTCGTTGCAGAACGAGCGCCAGCGCATCGACGGCTCGATGCCGCGGACCAGTACCAGGTCGCGCGGTTTGTCACCGCCCACCCGGACCACCGAGAGCCGGGTGGTCGGCCAGGTGATCTTCCGTACCCCGCCGTCCAGGTACACCGTGGGCCGGTTGACCTGGAAGTCGTAGTAGTCCTCGGCGTCGAGCGCCGCGAACACCTCGCCCTTCCACTCCCGTTCCAGGTGCGCGACCGCGGTGGAGGCGGCGTCGCCGGCGTCGTTCCAGCCCTCGAACGCGGCCACCATGACCGGGTCGATCAGCTCGGGAACCCCCTCGAGCTCGATCACCCAGGCCTCCTTCCGAAGTTCCGTGCGTACGGACCAACCTTACGGCTTTCCGAGGCCTCGCCCGCAGCCTCTGTACAGGGACGGATGCTGTTCCGACCGGGAGCCACTACCCACGACGACCGGGGGAAACACGGCGGGAAGTCAGCCGATTCGTCCGGGCGCCGCCTCCGGCCCGGTGGGCCGGGCGGCCGATCGGAGCCACTGCTCGACGCCCGCCACATGGACCGTCGCCCAGGAGCGCGCCGCCTCCGCGTCGCGAGCGCGCAGCGCGGCGAGGATCGCCCGGTGCTCGTCGAGCGTCCGGCCGACCGCGTCCTCCAGGACCAGGCCGCGCCAGATCCGGGCCCGGGTCGCCGGCCCCGACAGACCCTCCAGCAGCGAGCACAGCACCGCGTTCCCGGCGGCGCCCGCGACGCTCCGGTGGAACTCCAGGTCGGCGGCGACCAGTTGCTCCACCGACGGCTGCTCGCCCAGCGCCTCCAGCCGGCCCGTCAGGGCGTCCAGTCCGGCGTCGGTGATGCGGCTCGCGGCCAGGGCGGTCGCGGCGGGTTCCAGGACCCGGCGTACGGCGACGAACTCCAGTGCCGTGTCGTCACGGTGGAAGTCCACGGCGAAACCGAGCGCCTCCAGCAGTAGTTGGGGATCGAGACTCGTCACATAGGTGCCGTCGCCCTGGCGCACGTCGAGGACGCGGATCAGCGACAGCGCGCGCACCGCCTCCCGCAGGGAGCTGCGCGACAGGCCCAGCTCCGCGGCGAGTTCGCTCTCCTTGGGGAGCCGGTCACCCGGACGCAGCGCGCCCGAGACGATCATCCCCTTGATCCTCTCGATCGCCTCGTCGGTCACGGCCATGCCGGGCTCCCCCTCCAGACATCCGATGTCTGAGCGTACAGCGAGGGCGGCTCCCTCGGGAGCCGCCCTCGTGACCCGTACGGTCCTGGCCCGATGCGTACGATCAGGCCTTCTTGCCGAGCATGTCCTCGACCTTGGTGCGGATCCCGTCCGTCGCCAGACCCCGGATCGTCAGGGTCGTGCGGCGGCGCAGCACGTCGTCCGCGGTCTCGGCCCACTCGTGGTCACGGGCGTAGGCCACCTGGGCCCAGATCTCCGGGGCGTCCGGGTGGATGCGCTCGGCGAGCTCCGGGTCGTCGTTGGCCAGGCGCGCGATGTCGAAGGAGAGCGAGCCGTAGTGCGTGGCCAGGTGGCGGGCGGTGTCGGCGGCCATGCGCGGGCCGGGCGTACCGCCGTCGACGAGCAGCCGGTGGGCCACCGCGTTGGGGTTGGCTATGCCGGGCAGCGGCAGCTTCCTGGGGAGCCGGGAGACCGGCTCCATGTCCTCGCCCAGCGGGTGGCCGGGCAGGGACGCCAGCTTGTTCATCACCGTACGGCCGATGTGGCGGAACGTCGTCCACTTGCCGCCGGCCACCGACAGCATGCCGCCGCGGCCCTCGGTCACCACCGTCTCGCGCTTGGCCTTGGAGGTGTCGCCGGGCCCGCCCGGCAGCACCCGCAGACCGGCGAACGAGTAGGTGATCAGGTCGCGGGAGAGCTGCTGGTCGCGGATGGAGAACGCGGCCTCGTCCAGGATCTGGGCGATGTCCTTCTCGTTGACCGCGACCTCGCCGGGATCGCCCTCGTACTCCTCGTCGGTCGTGCCGAGCAGCAGCATGTCCTCCCAGGGGAGGGCGAAGGTGATGCGGTACTTGTCGATCGGCGTGGCGAGCGCGGCCTTCCAGGGGGAGGTGCGCTTCAGGACGAGGTGCGCGCCCTTGGACAGGCGGATGGAGGGGGCCGCGTTCGGGTCCTCCATCCGGCGCAGGTGGTCGACCCAGGGGCCGGTGGCGTTGAGGACCAGGCGGGCGTCGACGCCGAACTCGTCGCCGCTGGTGCGGTCGCGGAGGTCGGCACCGGTGACCCGGCCCCTGGTGAACCGCAGTCCGGTGACCTCGGCGTGGTTGAGGACGGTGGCGCCCGCGTCGACGGCCGCGCGGACCGTCATCAGGGCCATGCGCGCGTCGTTCATCTGGTCGTCGCCGTACACGGCCACGGCCTTGAGGTTGTCGGTGCGCAGCTCCGGGACGTCCTGGGCGGCCTTGGCGGGGCTCAGGAGGTGGCCGACCCCGTCGCCGAAGGCGGAGAGCGCCGAGTACGCGAAGACGCCCGCGCCGAGCTTGGCGGCGCCGTGCGGTCCGCCCTTGTAGACCGGCAGGTAGAAGGTGAGCGGGTTCGCCAGGTGCGGGGCGACCTGGCGGGAGACCGCACGGCGCTCGAAGTGGTTCTCCGCGACCAGCTTCACCGCGCCGGTCTGCAGGTAGCGCAGACCGCCGTGGAGCAGTTTGGAGGAGGCGGAGGAGGTGGCGCCGGCGAAGTCGCCGGCGTCCACCAGGGCCACCCGCAGCCCGGACTGCGCGGCGTGCCAGGCCGTGGAGATGCCCAGGATGCCGCCGCCGATCACCAGGAGGTCGTAGGTGGCCTTGGAGAGCTGCTCCCGCGTCTCGGCACGGCTCGGCAGGCGACCGGCAGCCGGGTGCGTCCCGAGGGTGGGGACGCTCTGCAGGGTGGTCATGTCGATTTACTCCTCGTCCTCGATCCAGCCCATGGTCCGCTCGACGGCCTTGAGCCAGTTCTTGTACTCGCTGTCACGCTTGTCAGCGTCCATGCGGGGGGTCCACTCGGCGGCCCTGCGCCAGTTGGCGCGCAGCGCGTCGGTGTCGGGCCAGAAGCCGACGGCCAGGCCGGCGGCGTAGGCGGCGCCGAGGCAGGTCGTCTCGGCGACCATGGGGCGCACCACGGGGGCGTCCACGAAGTCCGAGAGGGTCTGCATCAGCAGGTTGTTGGAGGTCATGCCGCCGTCGACCTTGAGCGCGGCCAGCTCGACGCCGGAGTCCTTCGTCATGGCGTCGGTGATCTCGCGGGTCTGCCAGGCGGTGGCCTCGAGCACGGCGCGCGCGATGTGCGCCTTGGTGACGTACCGGGTGAGGCCGGCGATCACACCGCGGGCGTCGGAGCGCCAGTACGGGGCGAAGAGGCCGGAGAAGGCCGGTACGAAGTACGCGCCGCCGTTGTCGTCGACCGAGGACGCGAGCGTCTCGATCTCGGCGGCGGAGTTGATCAGGCCCATCTGGTCGCGCATCCACTGCACCAGCGAGCCGGTGACGGCGATGGAGCCTTCCAGGGCGTACACCGGCGCCTGGTCGCCGATCTTGTAACCGACGGTGGTGATCAGGCCCGAGTAGGAGTTGATGATCTTCTCGCCGGTGTTCAGCAGCAGGAAGGTGCCCGTGCCGTACGTCGACTTCGCCTCACCCTCGGAGAAGCAGGTCTGGCCGAACAGGGCCGCCTGCTGGTCGCCGAGCGCGGAGGCGACCGGGACGCCGTCGAGGACGCCGCCCTTGACGTGGCCGTAGACCTCGGCGGAGGAGCGGATCTCCGGCAGGACCGTCGTCGGGACCTCCATGGAGTGGGCGATCTTGTCGTCCCACTCCATGGTGTGGAGGTTCATCAGCATGGTCCGGGAGGCGTTGGTGACGTCGGTGACGTGGCGACCGCCGTCCACACCGCCGGTGAGGTTCCAGATGACCCAGGAGTCCATGGTGCCGAAGAGGATGTCGCCGCGTTCGGCGCGCTCGCGCAGGCCCTCGACGTTGTCGAGCATCCAGCGGATCTTCGGGCCGGCGAAGTACGACGCGAGCGGCAGGCCGGTCTCGCGGCGGAAGCGGTCCTGGCCGACGTTGCGGCCGAGCTCCCGGCACAGGGAGTCGGTGCGGGTGTCCTGCCAGACGATGGCGTTGTGGACGGGCTCACCGGTGTTCTTGTCCCACAGCAGCGTGGTCTCGCGCTGGTTGGTGATGCCGATCGCCTTGACGTCGGCGGAGGTGATACCGGCCTTCTCGATGGCGCCGGCGACGACTTCCCGGACATTGGCCCAGATCTCGGCGGCGTCGTGCTCCACCCAGCCCGGCTTGGGGAAGATCTGCTCGTGCTCCTTCTGGTCGACGGAGACGATGCGCCCGTCGCGGTCGAAGACGATGCAGCGGCTGGAGGTGGTGCCCTGGTCGATGGCCGCGATGAACGGGCCGGCGGTGTGTGCGTCGGTCACGGTTGCTCCCGTAGGTGAGTGAGAAGGACGGCTCAGGCGAACGCGATGTTGTAGATACCCGCGGCGAGGGCTCCGCCCATCAGCGGGCCGGCGACGGGGATCCAGGCGTAGCCCCAGTCGGAGCCGCCCTTGTTCGGCAGCGGGAGCAGGGCGTGCACGATGCGCGGGCCGAGGTCACGGGCCGGGTTGATGGCGTAGCCGGTCGGACCGCCGAGCGAGAGGCCGACGGAGACCACGACGAGCGCGACCATCAGGCCGCCGACCACGCCCAGACCCTTGCCGGAGTCGTTGAGACCCTGGGTGAGGACCGCGAGGACGAGCACCAGGGTGCCGAGGATCTCGGTGGCCAGGTTCTGCCAGACGTTGCGGATCTCGGGGCCGGTGGAGAAGACACCGAGCACGGGGCCGGCCTTGCCCGCCGACTCGTGGTGCGGGCCCTCGATGGCCTTGTCGACCGGCTCGCCCACGATCTCCCGGTCGGTGAGGTGCGCGTGGAACTGCCCGTAGTAGGCGATCCACACCAGCGCCGCGCCGATCATGGCGCCGAGGAGCTGGCCCGCGAAGTAGACCGGGACGTTCTTCCAGTCCCCGTCCTTGATCGCGATGCCGACCGTGACGGCGGGGTTGAGGTGGGCGCCGGACAGCGAGCCCGCCATGTAGACGGCGGTCAGGACAGCGAAACCCCACCCGAAGGTGATGGCCAGCCAGCCGGCGTTCTGCGCCTTGGAGCGCTTGAGTACGACGGCGGCGACCACGCCACCGCCGAGCAGGATGAGTACGGCGGTACCAATGATCTCGCCGATGAAGATGTCGGAGCTGGACACCCGCGACTCCTTTGTCCTTCGTCCAGGGGAAGGCGAACCCCGGGTCCCTCCGGTGGTCCGCGCCCTCAGGTGGGGGCGTTAACCGGCCTCCTGGCGTTGTCACACTCTAACGCGTATTGCCGGTAGGTGTTCGACAATGCCGACCGATGAACGGCAGTTTTGCCCCCTGGTAAACGTGGCGTCAAGAGTTCTGTTGGCCGAAACTCGTTCGTTATGGACCGGTGCGCCCGAGGTTCAGAAGCGACTGGCGCCCAGATCGCGGGAGACCGCGCGGGCGCAGTCCCGCACCGCCGCGACCAGCTCCTGGCGCAGCTCGCCGCCGTCGCAGACCCGCTCCACGGCGCCCGTGATGGCGACCGCACCCACGGGCATCCGGCGCCGGTCGTGGATGGGCGCGGCCACCGAGGCGACGCCCTCCCAGGTCTCCTCCACGTCCGCCGCCCAGCCGCGGGCGCGGGTCATGTCGAGCACGGCCTCGAAGTCCTCCAGGTCCGTGACGGTGCGCGGCGTGAACGCCTTGCGCCCGACCTCCAGGGCCTCGGTGTGCGCCACCGGGTCATAGGCGGACAGCACTTTGCCCAGCGCCGTGGAGTGCAGCGGCTGCATGGCCCCGACCTCCAGGACCTGACGGCTGTCGTCGGGCCGGAAGACGTGGTGGACGACGAGTACGCCGTGCTGGTGCAGCACCCCCAGGTGGACGCTCTCGCCGCTGGAGCGGGCCAGGTCGTCCGTCCACACCAGGGCGCGGGCGCGCAGCTCGTGGACGTCGAGGTAGCTGTTGCCGAGGCGCAGCAGCTCCGCGCCGAGCTGGTAGCGGCCGGAGGCGGGGTCCTGCTCGACGAAGCCCTCCGCCTGGAGGGTGCGCAGAATGCCGTGCGCCGTACCCTTGGCCAGGTCCAGCGACGACGCGATGTCCGACAGCCCGAGTCGGCGCTCGCCGCCGGCGAGCAGTCGCAGCATCGCTGCCGCTCGTTCCAGCGACTGGATGTTCTTCGGCATCGCCCGGCCTTTCTCCCGCGGTTCGACAATGCTGAACACTATCGGTCGTTGTCGACCTTCAGCCACATCGAGGCGAACCCCGGGGGACCCACCCGGACGGACGACGCCGCCTCAGCATGCCGTCCCACCACCTGGAACAAGATGTCCACCCCGGCGGGTACGCGGTTACTCTGGCCCGGTGCGCCTTCCCCCGAAGGCGCAAAGCCGACAGCCGTCGCATCCCTGGGAGCTCATCCATGGCCTCGTCGCCGACCCCTTCCGCTGACAGCAGGACCCGAGCCGCCGCCCTGCGCGAGGCGCTCGCCACCCGCGTGGTCGTGTCCGACGGAGCCATGGGCACGATGCTCCAGGCGCAGGACCCCACCCTCGAGGACTTCGAGGGCCTCGAGGGCTGCAACGAGATCCTCAACATCTCCCGGCCCGACATCGTCCGTACGGTCCACGAGGAGTACTTCTCCGCCGGTGTCGACTGCGTCGGCACCAACACGTTCAACGCGAACTTCTCCGCCCTCGGCGAGTACGACATCTCCGACCGCATCCTGGAGCTGTCCGAAGCGGGCGCCCGCATCGCCCGCGAGGCCGCCGACCGGTTCACCGCCGGCGACGGCCGGCAGCGCTGGGTGCTCGGCTCCATGGGCCCCGGCACCAAGCTGCCCACCCTCGGCCACGTCTCGTACGCGACCATCCGCGCCGCGTACCAGCAGAACGCCGAGGGACTGATCGCCGGCGGCGCCGACGCCCTCCTCGTCGAGACCACCCAGGACCTCCTCCAGACCAAGGCCGCGATCCTCGGCGCCCGGCGGGCCATGGAGATCGCCGGCCTCGACCTGCCCCTGGTCTGCTCCGTCACCGTCGAGACCACCGGCACCATGCTCCTCGGCTCCGAGATCGGCGCCGCGCTCACCGCGCTGGAGCCGCTGGGCATCGACATGATCGGCCTGAACTGCGCCACCGGCCCCGCCGAGATGAGCGAGCACCTGCGCTACCTGTCCCGCCACTCCCGCGTCCCGCTCTCCTGCATGCCCAACGCCGGCCTGCCGGTCCTGGGCAAGGACGGGGCGCACTACCCGCTGACGGCGCCCGAGCTGGCGGACGCGCAGGAGGCGTTCGTCCGCGACTACGGGCTGTCACTGGTCGGTGGCTGCTGTGGTACGACGCCGGAACACCTGCGCCAGGTCGTCGAGCGCGTCCGGGGCCTGGTCCCCGCGGAGCGGGAGCCGCGTCCGGAGCCGGGCGCCGCCTCGCTGTACCAGACCGTGCCGTTCCGTCAGGACACCGCCTACATGGCGATCGGTGAGCGGACCAACGCCAACGGTTCGAAGAAGTTCCGTGAGGCGATGCTGGAGGGGCGCTGGGACGACTGCGTGGAGATGGCGCGGGACCAGATCCGCGAGGGCGCCCACATGCTGGACCTGTGCGTGGACTACGTCGGCCGGGACGGTGTGGCCGACATGGAGGAGCTGGCCGGCCGGTTCGCCACCGCCTCCACCCTGCCCATCGTGCTGGACTCCACCGAGGTGGAGGTCATCCGGGCGGGACTGGAGAAGCTCGGCGGCCGTGCGGTGATCAACTCGGTCAACTACGAGGACGGCGACGGACCCGAGTCCCGGTTCGCCAAGGTCACGACGCTGGCCAAGGAGCACGGTGCGGCGCTGATCGCGCTGACCATCGACGAGGAGGGCCAGGCCCGCACGCCGGAGGCCAAGGTCGCGATCGCCGAGCGGTTGATCGCCGACCTGACCGGCAACTGGGGCATCCGTGAGGAGGACATCCTCATCGACACCCTGACCTTCACCATCTGCACCGGCCAGGAGGAGTCCCGCAAGGACGGGATCGCCACCATCGAGGCGATCCGCGAGCTGAAGCGGCGACACCCGGACGTGCAGACGACGCTGGGTCTGTCCAACATCTCCTTCGGCCTGAACCCCGCTGCCCGGATCCTGCTGAACTCCGTCTTCCTCGACGAGTGCGTGAAGGCGGGCCTGGATTCGGCGATCGTGCACGCGAGCAAGATCCTGCCGATCGCCCGCTTCGACGAGGAGCAGGTCGCCACCGCCCTCGACCTCATCTACGACCGGCGCGCCGAGGGCTACGACCCGCTGCAGAAGCTGATGGAGCTGTTCGAGGGCGTCAACACCACGTCGCTGAAGGCGGGCCGGGCCGAGGAACTGGCCGCGCTGCCGCTGGAGGAGCGTCTCAAGCGGCGCATCATCGACGGCGAGAAGAACGGCCTGGAGGCCGACCTGGACGAGGCGCTGACCGCTCGCCCGGCCCTGGACATCGTCAACGACACCCTGCTGGAGGGGATGAAGGTCGTCGGCGAGCTGTTCGGCTCCGGCCAGATGCAGCTGCCGTTCGTGCTCCAGTCCGCCGAGGTGATGAAGACCGCGGTGGCCTACCTGGAGCCGCACATGGAGAAGACGGACGACGACGGCAAGGGCACCATCGTCCTGGCCACCGTGCGCGGCGACGTCCACGACATCGGCAAGAACCTCGTCGACATCATCCTCTCCAACAACGGTTACAACGTCGTCAACCTCGGCATCAAGCAGCCTGTCTCGGCCATCCTCGAAGCCGCGGACGAGCACCGGGCCGACGTCATCGGCATGTCGGGTCTCCTGGTCAAGTCGACCGTGATCATGAAGGAGAACCTGGAGGAGCTCAACCAGCGGGGCCTGGCGGCGAAGTACCCCGTCATCCTCGGCGGCGCCGCCCTCACCCGCGCCTACGTCGAGCAGGACCTCCACGAGATCTACCAGGGCGAAGTCCGCTACGCCCGCGACGCCTTCGAGGGCCTGCGCCTCATGGACGCCCTGATCGCCGTCAAGCGCGGTGTCCCCGGCGCGGCCCTGCCCGAGCTCAAGCAGCGGCGCGTGCGCCCGGCCGCCGGCGCCGTGGTCGACGAGCCGGCGCCCGAGAGCGGCGTCCGCTCCGACGTGGCCACCGACAACCCCGTACCCGAGCCGCCGTTCTGGGGCACCCGGGTCGTCAAGGGCATCCAGCTCAAGGAGTACGCGTCCTGGCTGGACGAGGGCGCCCTCTTCAAGGGCCAGTGGGGCCTGAAGCAGGCCCGGACCGGAGAGGGGCCCACGTACGAGGAGCTCGTCGAGACCGAGGGCCGGCCCCGGCTGCGCGGCTGGCTGGACCAGCTGCACACGAAGAACATGCTGGAGGCGGCGGTCGTCCACGGCTACTTCCCGTGCGTGTCCAAGGGCGACGACCTGATCCTCCTCGACGAGAGCGGCAACGAACGCACCCGCTTCACCTTCCCGCGCCAGCGCCGCGGCCGCCGCCTGTGCCTGGCCGACTTCTTCCGCCCGGAGGAATCGGGCGAGATCGATGTCGTCGGCCTCCAGGTCGTCACCGTCGGATCGCGCATCGGCGAGGCCACCGCCGAGCTGTTCGCCGCCGACTCCTACCGCGACTACCTGGAACTGCACGGCCTGTCGGTCCAGTTGGCGGAAGCGCTCGCCGAGTACTGGCACGCGCGCGTGCGCGCGGAACTCGGCTTCGCGGGGGAGGACCCGGCCGACGTGGAGGACATGTTCGCTCTGAAGTACCGCGGCGCGCGGTTCTCGCTCGGCTACGGCGCCTGCCCCGACCTGGAGGACCGAGCGAAGATCGCGGAGCTGCTCCGGCCGGAGCGGATCGGCGTCCGCCTCTCGGAGGAGTTCCAGCTCCACCCGGAGCAGTCCACCGACGCCATCGTCATCCACCACCCGGAGGCCAAGTACTTCAACGCGCGCTGACGGGCGACGCGACGTACACTGGTCGGTCCAGTGCAGGCCGGTCGCTCTCCCAGCGGGTCCGGTGGCGCCCCGGCGGGGTCCCCGCCGAAGGTTCCCACCGGGACTTCCCACCGGGGAGAGCGGTCGGCCTTCTCGTCCCTCCATGGAGGTGTGCCGATGACCAGTACGGTCCCCGCGTCCTTGACCCGCATGGCCGAGGGTTCCGCCCTGCAGGCCGTCTTCCTCGACATGGACGGAACGCTCGTCGACACCGAGGGGTTCTGGTGGGACGCGGAGGTCGAGGTCTTCGGTGAGCTGGGCCACACCCTCGACGACTCGTGGCGGGACGTGGTCGTCGGCGGGCCGATGACCCGCAGCGCGGGTTACCTGATCGAGGCCACCGGCGCCGACATCACCCTCGCCGAGCTCACCGTGCTGCTCAACGAGCGGTTCGAGCAGCGCATCGGGCGCGGTGTCCCGCTGATGCCGGGTGCCGAGCGGCTCCTCGGCGAGCTCGCCGCGCACAACGTGCCCACCGCACTGGTCTCCGCCTCGCACCGGCGGATCATCGACCGGGTCCTGCACGCGCTCGGCCGGGACCGTTTCACCCTCACCGTGGCGGGCGACGAGGTGACCCGCACGAAGCCGCACCCCGATCCGTACCTCCTGGCCGCCCGAGGCGTGGGCGCCGAGCCGGGCAGATGCGCCGTCATCGAGGACACCGCGACCGGTGTCGCGGCCGCCGAGGCGGCGGGCTGCCGCGTGGTCGCCGTGCCGTCCGTCGCGCCCATCGCGCCCGCCGCCGGCCGGGTGGTCGTGGGATCACTGGAAGAAGTGGACCTGCGCTTCCTGCGGACGCTGATCGCGCGAATGAACTGAACGGGTGCCCGGGATGCGCCGTGGGACGGCGCGTGACCCCGGGGCGCCGGACCATGCGTTCTCCGTCACCACCGCCAGAGGGTGGAGGAGTGACCTTGGTCACCCAGCGTGGCGTGCGGCGCATGGCCGGAAAAACCCGCATGCCCGGAAGGCGACGCTTCGGGCCCGTCCATGTGTCCTGATTCATGGAGAGGTGCACGAATCCTTCCAGCGCATAGAGATCGACCCGCGCGCATTACTGATCACTGTCCGGCGCGGCCTCAACTCGGTCCCGTTCCCGCGCGCCTGGCGGCGCCCACTAATCTCTTGCCGAGAACTTCGCCGCAGTTTCCGCGTGTCCCGCCCGGCCCACCGAGCCTCCGGGAACACAGGATCGATCGCTCTGTATCCCGGCCCGATCGCTCCGCCCCGACCGGGTGGACGCGGCGGAGTGTCCCTACGCCGCTGTACCCAGTGCCGGATGAGGAGAACGTCCAGAATGAACCGCAAGACCTTGGTGCTGCCGGCCGTACTCGGCCTGCTCGCCCCCGTGCTCGTCGCCTGTGGCGGGTCGGACGGCGGCTCCGGCGGCGATGCCATCGTCGTCGGTACCACGGACCAGTTCGCCGCCACCCAGGACGCCTCCGCCCCCTTCGACCCGGCCTTCGCGTACGACACCGGCGTCTGGAACGTACTGCGGCAGACCGTGCAGACCCTGATGCACGTTCCGCGCGGCGGCGGCGCCCCGGTGCCGGAGGCGGCCTCCCAGTGCGGCTTCACCGACCGGTCCAGCGAGCGCTACCGCTGCACCCTCCGCGACGGCCTGACCTTCGCCGACGGCACGCCCATCACCTCCAAGGACGTGAAGTTCTCCATCGAGCGGGCGCTCGCCATCAACTCGGACAACGGCGCGGCCGGCCTGCTGTCGAACATCGACACGATCGAGACCAAGGGCGACGGCCAGGTCGTCTTCCATCTGAAGAGCCCCGACGCCACCTTCCCGTACAAGCTCTCCACACCCGTCGCCGGCATCCTGAGCAGCGAGAAGTACGAGGCCGGGAAGCTCCGCGACGGCTTCCAGGTCGACGGCTCCGGCCCGTACACGATGAAGGCCGAGGTCAGCGGCGACCGGGTCACCAAGGTCGTCTTCTCCAGGAACACCCGCTACAAGGGCGACATCAAGCTCCGCAACGACCGGGTCGAGCTGCGCTCCTTCGGTGACGCGGACGCGATGGGCAAGGCCCTCGAATCCGGCGACATATCCATGATGACCAGGACCATGTCGCCCGATCAGGTCCGGGAGCTCAACGAGAACCCCAAGCCCGGCATCGAGATCACCGAAGTGCCCGGCCTGGAGATCCGCTATCTCGGCTTCAACACCGACGCCCCGTCCGTCAGCGACAAGGCGGTACGCCAGGCCATGGCCGCGGTCGTCGACCGCAACCAGCTCGCCGGCAAGGTGTACGGGTCGACCGCGACCCCGCTGTACTCGCTGATCCCCTCCAGCATCACCGCGCACACCAACTCCTTCTTCAACAAGTACGGCGAGCCGAGCGGCAAGAAGGCCGCCGGCATCCTCCGCGACGCCGGCATCACCACCCCGGTGAAGCTGACGCTGCACTACACCAGCGACCACTACGGCGCGGGCACCGCCCAGGAGTTCAAGGCGCTGCGCGACCAGCTCAACGCCACCAAGCTCTTCGACGTCACCGTCGAAGGGACCAAGTGGTCCGAGTTCCGCCCCGCCCAGAAGCGCGGCGAGTACGCCGTCTACGGCCTCGGCTGGTTCCCCGACTTCCCGGACCCGGACAACTACATCGCGCCGTTCCTCGACGCGGACAACTTCCTCAACACCCCCTACGTCAACAGCGCCACCCGCACCCGGCTCCTCCCCGAGTCGCGCCGCGCGGCCGACCGCAACGCCGCCTCGTCCGCCTTCGCGCAGATCCAGGACATCGTCGCCACCGACGTTCCTGTGCTGCCGCTCTGGCAGGGCAAGCAGTACGTCGCCGCGCGCGACGACCTGACCGGTGTGGAGTGGTCGCTGAACACCTCCTCGGATCTGCAGCTCTGGGAGCTCGCCCGAGGTATCGCCTGACCCTGCTGTACCCGGCCGCGCACACGGGCTCGGCCGGCGATGAGATCCAGAGGCAAGGTTCCTGTGAAGGCACACAACAAGTGGCTGACGGCCCCGCTGGCGGCGGGGCTCGCGGCCGCCCTGCTGAGCGGCTGCGGTGAGGACGAGGGTGGCGGCGCCGGTGGCTCCGGCGGCTCGGTGATCGTCGGTATGTCCGACGAAGTCCTGGCGACGGACCCCGCCGCCGGTTACGACCCGGGCTCGTGGCTGCTGTTCAACAACGTCTTCCAGTCCCTGCTCAGCTTCCCCAAGGGCGCCTCGGTGCCCCAGCCGGAGGCGGCCGACAAGTGCGGCTTCGACCAGGGCGGCAGCAAGGTCTACCGTTGCACGCTGCGCGACGGGCTGAAGTTCAGCAACGGCAACCCCCTCACCTCCGAGGACGTCAAGTTCTCCTTCGAGCGGGCGCTGAAGATCAACGACCCGGCGGGCCCCGCGCCTCTGCTGGGGACCATCGACAAGATCGACACGCCGGACGAGAAGACCGTCGTCTTCACCCTGAAGGTCCCCGACGCCACCTTCCCGAGCAAGATCGCTTCGGGTGCCGGGTCCATCGTCGACCACCGGGAGTACAAGGACGGCGAGCTGCGCACCGACAAGAAGGCGGTCGGCTCCGGTCCGTACAGGCTCGACTCGTTCAAGGAGGGCGAGGCCGTCTTCTCGCCCAACCCCGACTACCGGGGCACGGTCAAGGTGAAGAACGCCGGCGTCACGCTGAAGTTCTTCCACGGCGACCGCAAGGCGCTCGGCGCGGCCCTGAAGAAGGGCGAGATCGACGTCGCCTACCGTGGCCTCGGCGCGGCCGACATCGCGGAGATCGAGGCCTCCGGCACGACGTCGGAGCGCGAGGTGGAGGTCATCGAGGGCACCAGCGCCGAGGTGCAGCACCTGGTGTTCAACGTCGACGACCCGGTCGTCGGCAAGCTCGGCGTGCGCAAGGCCATCGCGTACCTCGTCAACCGTGACACGCTGGTCAACGACGTCCACCGGTCGACCGCCACCCCGCTGTACTCGATCATCCCGGCGGGGATCATCGGCCACAACACCGCCTTCGTCAACGAGTACGGCGACCAGCCGCAGCGCGCGAAGGCCGAGCAGGCGCTGCGCTCCGCCGACGTCGACGGCAAGGTGAAGCTCACCCTCTGGTCGACGCCCAGCCGTTACGGCCCCTCGACCGACGACACGCTCAAGGCGATCGCCAAGCAGCTCAACGCCAGCGGCCTGTTCGACGCCACCGTCAAGTCCGTCGAGTTCAACCAGTACGAGAAGGACATCAAGGCCGGCAAGTACGGCGTGTACGTGAAGGGCTGGGTGCCCGACTACCCGGACCCGGACAACTTCACGCAGCCGTTCTTCGGTGAGGACAACGTCCTCCAGAACAACTACGAGAACAGCAAGATCACCGGCACGCTGGTCCCGCGCACCGCCGCGACCGCCGACCGGGCCGCGGCCGAGGAGGACTTCGGCAAGCTCCAGGACCTGGTCGCCAAGGACCTGCCGATCCTGCCGCTGTGGCAGGGCAAGCAGTACGCGGTCGCCCGGGACGGCATCACCGGCCTGGAGTGGACGCTGGACGCCTCCACCGTCTTCCGCTTCTGGGAGATCAAGAAGGGCTGATACGAGCCGGTACGCGAAGCGGGGTGCCCGACACCGGTCGGGCACCCCGCTTCCGCGTTCCGCGCGGCGTGTTCCGCGTTCCGTGTGGTGCGTTCCGCGCGGCGCGGGGGTATCGGCTCACTGGGCGCCGGGACGCACCAGACCGCTCTCGTACGCGTACACCGCGGCCTGCACCCGGTCGCGCAGGCCCAGCTTGGTCAGTACGTGCCCCACATGCGTCTTGACCGTCGTCTCGCTGACGAACAGGTCGGCGGCGATCTCGGCGTTCGACAGCCCGCGCGCCACCAGCTTCAGCACCTCGACCTCACGGTCGGTCAGCGTGTTCAGCGCGTCCGGCACCGGCTCCTCGCCGGAGGGGAGGTGGTCCGCGTACTTGTCGAGCAGCCGGCGCGTGATGCTCGGCGCGAGCATCGCCTCGCCCGCCGCCACCACGCGGATCGCCTGCACCAGCTCATTGGCCGGCGCGTCCTTCAGCAGGAAACCACTGGCCCCGGCGCGCAGCGCCTCCACCACGTACTCGTCCAGGTCGAACGTCGTCAGCACCAGCACCTTCGCCGGCCCGTCCCGTCCCGGCCCGGTGATCTGGCGGGTCGCCTCCACACCGTCCATGCGGGGCATCCGGATGTCCATCAGCACCACATCGGGCTGGAGCGCCCGCACCTGGTCGAGAGCCTGGAGGCCGTCCCCGGCCTCACCGACGACCGCGATGTCCTGCTCCGCCTCCAGAATCATCCGGAAGCCGGTGCGCAGCAGCGGCTGGTCGTCGACCAGTAGGACGCGGATAGCCACAAGTACTCCTCCAAGGCTCAGCTGACCGGGCCCATTCTGCCCTGGCCGGCCCACCCCGGCTCCGCCGGTCCCGAGGCCGGCTCCCGTGCCGGCCCGGAACCGCCCGCTCCGCCGGTCCGCGCCGCCGCCGGCCGGACGGCGGCTAGCTCTCGTCCGCCCGCGGCGCCGGAACGACCGGCAGCGGGTAGACCGGAGGAGTGCCGCCGAACTCGGGGCAGACCGACTGGTGGTCGCACCACCCGCACAGCTTCGTCGGCCGCGGCCGCCAGTCACCCGTCTCGGTGGCATGCGCGATCGCGTCCCAGAGCGCCTGGAGCTTGCGCTCCACCCTCAGCAGATCCGCCTCCACCGGGTCGTACGTCAGCACGTCACCGCTGCCGAGGTACACCAGCTGGAGCCGGCGCGGCACCACGCCCCTCAGCCGCCAGACCACCAGGGCGTAGAACTTCATCTGGAACAGCGCGCCCTCGCTGTACTCCGGGCGCGGAGCCTTGCCCGTCTTGTAGTCGACGATCCGGACCTCGCCCGTGGGCGCCACGTCGACCCGGTCGATCACCCCCCGCAGCCGCAGCCCCGACTCCAGCTCGGTCTCCACGAACAGCTCCCGCTCCGCCGGCTCCAGCCGGGTGGGGTCCTCCAGCGCGAACCACCGCTCGACCAGCTGCTCCGCCTCGGCCAGCCAGCGCGCCAGCAGCTCGCCGTCCGCGTCCCCCTCGAACAGCTGGCCGAGCTCCGGGCGCGACTCCAGCAGCCGCGTCCACTGCCCCGGCACCATCGCCCTGGCCCGCGGAACCGTCCGCTCCACCGCCGGATCGTCGAAGAGCCGCTCCAGCACGGCGTGCACCAGCGTGCCGCGGGTCGCCGCCGCGCTCGGCTTCTCCGGCAGTTTGTCGATCACCCGGAACCGGTACAGCAGCGGACACTGCATGAAGTCGCTCGCCCGCGACGGCGAGAGCGACGCGGGCGGCCGGGGCCCCCCGGCCTCCCCGGCACCGGGACCGGTGGACGGGCTCGGGGCGGCGGACGGGCTCGGAGAGCTGGACGGGCTCGTGGTCATGGTTCCAAACCCTACGGCCCGCCACTGACACCGAGCGGCATACCATCGACGGCAGACCCTCCCACACTGCATGATCGTCGTGTGACGCTTCACACCGAAGGGAACCTGTGAACAAGGACGACGAGAGCGGCGAGCGCTCCCGCCCCAGGTCAGGCCCGGCCGGAGCCGCCGCTCCCGACAGCGGAAAGCCGCAGCGGCCACAGGGAGGCGGCGGCATCCTGATGGGCCGTGTCTTCGGAGTGCCCGTGTACGTCGCCCCCAGCTGGTTCCTGGTCGCGGCCCTCATCACCTGGGTCTTCGGCGGCCAGATCGAGCGGGTCCTGCCCGAACTCGGCAACGCGCGCTATCTGGTCTCCCTGTTCTTCGCGGTCGCCTTCTACGCCTCGGTGCTCGTGCACGAACTGGCCCACACCGTCGCCGCGCTCCGCTTCAAACTGCCGGTGCGCCGCATCCAGCTCCAGTTCTTCGGTGGCGTCTCCGAGATCGAGAAGGAGTGCGAGACCCCCGGCCGCGAGTTCGTCCTCGCCTTCGTCGGCCCCCTGCTCTCGCTGCTCCTGGCCGGTGTCTTCTACGGCGCGATGTACGCCGCCGAACCCGGCACCGTCACCGGCGTCCTGCTCACCGGCCTGATGATCTCCAACCTCATCGTCGCCGCCTTCAACCTGCTGCCCGGCCTCCCGCTCGACGGCGGCCGCATGCTCCGAGCGGTCGTCTGGAAGATCACCGGCAGGCCCATGAGCGGCACCGTGGCCGCCGCCTGGGTCGGCCGTGCCCTCGCCGTCACCGTCCTGATCGGCCTGCCACTGCTCACCCACACCGGCGCCCTCGGCAACGACACCCGGGACATCAGCGGCCTGGAGACGGTCACCGACGCGCTCCTCGCCGCCATCCTGGCCGCCATCATCTGGACCGGCGCCGGCAACAGCCTCCGCATGGCGCGGCTGCGCGAGCACCTCCCCGACCTGCGAGCCCGCACCCTCACCCGGCGCGCCGTCCCCGTCGAGCCCGGCACCCCCCTCTCCGAGGCACTCCGCCGCGCCAACGAGGCCGGCGCCCGTGCCCTCGTCGTCGTCGACGGACAGGGCGAGCCCACGGCCCTCGTCCGGGAGACGGCCATCGTGGGCGTCCCCCAGCACCGCCGCCCCTGGGTCGCGGTCAGCGGCCTCGCCCAGGAACTCACCGAGGGCATGAGGGTCCCCGCCGACCTCGCCGGCGAGGCGCTCCTGGACAAGCTGCGCGCGACGCCGGCCACCGAGTACCTGGTGGTCGAGGAGTCCGGCGAGATCTACGGCGTGCTGTCCACCGCGGACGTCGAGCGGGCCTTCGTCCAGGCCATGGCACGGCCGGGTTCCTGAACCCCATACACTGGTCACATGTCCGAACCGACCGGTGCCGCCCGCCGTCGCGGGCCCTTCGAGGTCGGGGACCAGGTCCAGCTCACCGACCCCAAGGGACGCCACTACACGTTCACGCTCGAGGCCGGGAAGAATTTCCACACCCACAAGGGTTCCTTCCCGCACGACGAGCTGATCGGTGCTCCCGAGGGCAGTGTTGTCCGTACCACGGGAAACGTCGCCTACCTCGCGCTGCGCCCCCTGCTCCCCGACTATGTCCTGTCCATGCCCCGCGGCGCCGCCGTGGTCTACCCCAAGGACGCGGGGCAGATCCTGGCCTTCGCCGACATCTTCCCCGGCGCGCGCGTCGTCGAGGCCGGGGTGGGTTCCGGGTCGCTCAGCAGCTTCCTGCTCCGAGCCATCGGTGACAGCGGCATGCTGCACTCCTACGAGCGCCGCGAGGACTTCGCCGAGATCGCCAAGGGCAACGTCGAGCGCTACTTCGGTGGTCCGCACCCCGCCTGGCAGCTCACCGTCGGCGACCTCCAGGACAACCTCTCCGACAGCGACGTCGACCGGGTCATCCTGGACATGCTCGCCCCGTGGGAGTGCCTGGAGGCCGTCTCCAAGGCCCTCGTCCCGGGCGGCATCCTCTGCTGCTACGTCGCGACCACCACCCAGCTCGCCCGCACCGTGGAGTCGATCCGCGAGATCGGCTGCTACGCCGAGCCGCAGCCGTGGGAGTCGATGATCCGCAACTGGCACGTGGAGGGCCTGGCGGTCCGCCCCGATCACCGGATGATCGGCCACACCGGCTTCCTGGTCACCGCCCGCCGCCTCGCGGACGGCGTGGAGCCCCCGATGCGCCGCCGCCGCCCCGCCAAGGGTGCGTACGGCGAGGACTACGAAGGCCCCAACAAGGGCTGACACGGGGCAGAGACAGGGGCTGACGCTCCGGCAACGCCGCGGCGCCGCCGTCGAGTTCCCGCCACCGGCGGGGAACTCGACGGCGGCGCCTTCACGTTCGCCGTACCACCCCCCGGTTCCCCCTCGGTGTGACGTATGGCACGATGCAGGCCACCGCCACCGCACAGCTCACAGGAGACACCCCGCGTGCAGACCTCCGCCGTCCGGGACCTCGCGCACACCCACGCCCGCCCGGTGCACTGGCTCGCCACCGCCGTGGCGATGGCCGCGGTCGTCGCCGGTGCCGGAATGCTCCAGCCCGGCTCCGCGACCGCCTCCCAGGCGGGCGGGATCCGGCCGGCGGCGGCGCCCGCCCCGGCTCCCGCTCCCGACTCGGCCACGGTCACGTACCCCCTCGAATGCGGCGGCGCGTCCAGCGTGGTGGCGAAGCGGGCGACGGGCGACATCGACGGGGACGGCCGCCCGGAGACGGTCGTGGCGGCGCACTGCCGAGCGGGTTCCGGTACGCCGCCGAGCGGCCTGTACGTCCTGGCCCGCGGCACCGGCGGCGGAGCCGCGGGTGCCGCCCGCGTGGTCGCCACGCTGGTGGAGCCGGCCGAGCGGCGCAGCGTCGGGGGGCTCGCCGTACGTGACGGAGTGGTCACGGCGGCCCTGTTCGGGTACTCCTCACCGGACGTACCGAGCTGCTGTCCCGATCAGCGGGAGACGGTCAAGTGGCGGTGGGAGGGCGACAAGTTCGTCCGTACCGCCGCGGCCGGATCCATGGGTGCCTGAACGGTCACTCGGCGTCAGGGCCGTAGACCTCGACCCTGTCCGAAACGCGCCGTACGTGGATGCAGTCGCCGGGGCACTCCTTGGCGGAGTCGGCGACGTCCTGGAGCAGCGGCAGCGGGACGGGCGCGGTGGCGCCCGGGGCCTGCAGCAGTTCGTCGTCGGCGCTCTTCACGTACGCGAGGCCGTCGATGTCCAGCTCGAAGACCTCGGGAGCGTACTGCGCGCAGATCCCGTCGCCGGTGCAGAGGTCCTGGTCGATCCAGACCTCCAGGGCCTCGCCGGCGCCCGTGGTCGGAGCCTCGTGCTGCACGGTCATGTTCCTGCCTCTGGTGTGGTAAGTCGGGCCAACCCTGACGGGTGTTGACCACACCGACGATACAACCGCCCGCTTTCAGATGTTGATGGGTGGGTATCCCCCTGGTGCGAGGGAGAGCGCAAGGGTGAAGATCGGACACACCCCGAGAGTCTTTGTGATCTAGGGGTTTCAATCCTCACCCACCCAGGTAGGGTCAGAAAGCGTCCAGCTCCCCTTGGAGGAGGTGAGGACCGTGGCAGCCCACGACGACGACATCAACCGCGGCATCCGGCCGGGGCGGGGGTCTGAAGACCCTGCCGGCCAGGTTGCCTATCTCGAGCAGGAAATCGCCGTCCTGCGACGTAAGCTCGCCGACTCTCCGCGTCATACGAGGATTCTCGAAGAGCGGATCGTCGAGCTGCAGACCAACCTGGCCGGCGTGTCCGCGCAGAACGAGCGACTCGCCAACACGCTCCGTGAGGCCCGCGACCAGATCGTGGCCCTCAAGGAGGAGGTCGACCGGCTCGCGCAGCCGCCGGCCGGCTTCGGTGTCTTCCTGCGTGCGAACGAGGACGACACCTGCGACATCTTCACCGGGGGCCGCAAGCTCCGGGTGAACGTCAGCCCCAGCGTCGAGCTCGAGGAGCTCCGGCGCGGCCAGGAAGTGATGCTCAACGAAGCGCTCAACGTGGTCGAGGCCATGGAGTTCGAGCGCGCCGGGGACATCGTCACCCTCAAGGAGATCCTCGAGGACGGCGAGCGCGCCCTGGTGATCGGGCACACCGACGAGGAACGGGTGGTGAGGCTCGCCGAGCCGCTGCTGGACATCACCATCCGGCCCGGCGACGCCCTGCTGCTGGAGCCCAGGTCCGGCTACGTCTACGAGGTGATCCCGAAGAGCGAGGTCGAGGAACTCGTCCTCGAGGAGGTCCCGGACGTCGACTACACCAAGATCGGTGGTCTGGGGAACCAGATCGAGCTGATCCGGGACGCGGTCGAGCTCCCGTACCTCTACCCCGACCTCTTCCAGGAGCACGAACTGCGGCCGCCGAAGGGCATCCTTCTCTACGGCCCGCCCGGCTGCGGCAAGACACTGATCGCGAAAGCCGTCGCCAACTCGCTTGCCAAGAAGGTCGCCGAGGTGACCGGCCAGCCCGCGGGGAAGAGCTACTTCCTCAACATCAAGGGCCCCGAGCTCCTCAACAAGTACGTCGGCGAGACCGAGCGGCACATCCGCCTGGTCTTCCAGCGCGCTCGTGAGAAGGCGAGCGAGGGCACTCCGGTGATCGTCTTCTTCGACGAGATGGAGTCCCTCTTCCGCACCCGTGGCTCCGGTGTCAGCTCGGACGTGGAGAACACCATCGTCCCGCAGCTGCTCGCCGAGATCGACGGTGTGGAGGGCCTGGAGAACGTCATCGTCATCGGCGCCTCCAACCGCGAGGACATGATCGACCCCGCCATCCTCAGGCCGGGCCGACTCGATGTGAAGATCAAGATCGAGCGTCCGGACGCGGAGGCCGCGAAGGACATCTTCGCCAAGTACCTGACACCTTCGCTGCCGCTGCACGCGGACGACCTGGCCGAGCACAATGGGTCCAAGGAAGCCGCGGCCCAGGCGATGATCCAGTCGGTCGTGGAGCAGATGTACGCGGAATCCGAGGAGAACCGGTTCCTCGAGGTCACGTACGCCAATGGCGACAAGGAAGTCCTGTACTTCAAGGACTTCAACTCCGGCGCGATGATCCAGAACATTGTCGACCGGGCGAAGAAGATGGCCATCAAGGCCTTCCTCGACCACAACCAGAAAGGTCTCAGGGTCTCCCACCTCCTCCAGGCATGCGTGGACGAGTTCAAGGAGAACGAGGACCTGCCGAACACCACCAACCCGGACGACTGGGCCCGGATCTCCGGAAAGAAGGGCGAGCGGATCGTCTTCATCCGCACGCTCGTCACCGGAAAGCAGGGTGCCGACACCGGTCGGTCCATCGACACGGTGGCGAATACCGGTCAGTACCTGTAGATCGCATTCCGGCTGCGGGTGCCCCGGAGTCCCCCGCCCACGGCGGGGGAGGGCATCCGCGGCCGGTTGCTTTCACCGGTCCCTGGCCATCATTCCGACGACACCGCAGCAATGACGCAATTGATCTCCCCACCAGCGCAGAGGCGTTCTAGGCTCTTCCGTACCGCCCAGTCGCGCAGTGCGGGGACGGGCACCGCACACGCATCGGAGAAGCAGCGGTACTTGAGCGCCGTTCCCGGACGGGGACGCCGCCGGGCAAGGAGGGCCGCATGACTGTACGGCGAGTAATGGGCATCGAGACGGAGTACGGGATCTCCGTCCCCGGCCACCCGAACGCCAATGCCATGCTCACCTCGTCCCAGATCGTCAACGCCTACGCGGCGGCGATGCACCGGGCGCGGCGCGCCCGCTGGGATTTCGAGGAGGAGAACCCGCTGCGGGACGCCCGCGGCTTCGACCTCGCCCGCGAGGCCGCCGACTCCAGCCAGCTGACGGACGAGGACATCGGCCTGGCCAATGTGATCCTCACCAACGGCGCGCGACTCTACGTGGACCACGCGCACCCCGAGTACAGCGCGCCGGAGGTGACCAACCCGCGGGACGCCGTGCTGTGGGACAAGGCCGGCGAGCGGATCATGGCGGAGGCCGCCGAGCGGGCGGCCCAGCTGCCGGGCGCCCAGCCGATCCACCTCTACAAGAACAACACCGACAACAAGGGCGCCTCCTACGGCACGCACGAGAACTACCTGATGAAGCGGGAGACTCCCTTCTCGGACATCGTGCGCCACCTGACACCCTTCTTCGTCTCCCGGCAGGTCGTCACGGGCGCGGGCCGGGTCGGCATCGGCCAGGACGGCCACGAGCACGGCTTCCAGCTCAGTCAGCGCGCCGATTATTTCGAGGTCGAGGTGGGCCTGGAGACCACCCTCAAGCGCCCCATCATCAACACCCGCGACGAGCCGCACGCCGACGCGGAGAAGTACCGCCGGCTCCATGTGATCATCGGCGACGCCAACCTCTCCGAGATCTCGACCTACCTCAAGCTCGGCACCACGGCGCTCGTCCTGTCGATGATCGAGGACGGCTTCATCACGGTCGACCTCGCCGTCGACCAGCCCGTGCGGACCCTGCACCAGGTGTCCCACGACCCTTCGCTCCAGTACCTCATCACTCTGCGCAGCGGCCGGACACTCACCGCCGTACAACTGCAGATGGAGTACTTCGAGCTGGCCCGCAAGTACGTCGAGGAGCGGTTCGGCGCCGACGCGGACGAGCAGACCAAGGACGTGCTGGCCAGGTGGGAGGACACGCTCAACCGGCTCGAGAACGACCCCATGAGCCTGGCGGGCGAGCTGGACTGGGTGGCCAAGCGGGAGCTGATGGAGGGCTACCGCCGCCGTGACGGCCTGGACTGGGACGCCGCGCGGCTCCACCTGGTCGACCTGCAGTACGCCGACGTGCGCCCCGAGAAGGGCCTGTACAACCGTCTGGCGGCCCGAGGGAGGATGCAGCGGCTGCTGGACGAGGACGCCGTCACACGGGCGCAGGCGAAGCCTCCAGAGGACACCAGGGCCTATTTCCGCGGTCGCTGTCTGGAGCAGTACGCCGATGACGTGGCCGCGGCCTCATGGGACTCGGTGATCTTCGACCTGCCGGGCCGTGACTCTCTGCAACGGGTGCCCACCCTGGAACCGTTGCGTGGTACACGTAACCACGTGAAGGAGCTCCTGGACCGCTGCCGCACGGCGGAAGAGCTGGTCCGCGTGCTGTCCGGCCGCTGACGGCGGGCGAGTACGCGTACGAAAAAGCGCTTGGCCCGGGGATCCACGGGAATCATGGGACTACTCCCTGGACGTTGGAGCAAGTACAGGGCCGATGTCAGACCGTCCTTGTAGGGTCTGATCTTGAGAGACCGAACCAAGCGGGCAAACCGAGCGGGGTGAGGCATATGGCGACCAAGGACACCGGCGGCGGGCAGCAGAAGGCCACACGTTCCACCGAGGAGGTCGAGGAGCAGGCGCAGGACGCGCAGGCGTCCGAGGACCTCAAGGAGCGCCAGGAGAAGCTGTCCGACGACGTCGACTCCGTGCTCGACGAGATCGACGACGTCCTCGAGGAGAACGCCGAGGACTTCGTACGGTCCTTCGTGCAAAAGGGCGGACAGTAGAGCTCGTTGTCCCTCCCGGTGCCGTCGGTGAAAGCCGATGGCACCGGGACGGATGACCGGCGACGGCACGGGTAAGGTCCGTGCACAGCACGCATGATCGGCCCGACCGTCGCAGCGGCGGGCCGCCGCCTCATTTCGGAAGGAAACGCGTGGAAGCCAACCCTCGTAGCATCGGGCGTCTGCCGGCAGCCTTCCTGACGCCCGGCTCCTCCTCGTTCATGGACTTCCTGGCCGACCACTCGCCCGATCTGCTGCCCGGCAAGCGGGCCCTGCCGCCCCTGCAGGGCGCCATCGAAGCACCGCACGGCACCACCATCGTCGCCACCAGCTTCCCCGGCGGCGTGGTGCTCGCCGGTGACCGGCGCGCCACGATGGGCAACATGATCGCCCAGCGGGACATCGAGAAGGTGTTCCCGGCCGACGAGTACTCGGCCGTGGGCATCGCCGGCACCGCCGGTCTCGCCGTGGAGATGGTCAAGCTCTTCCAGCTGGAGCTGGAGCACTTCGAGAAGGTCGAGGGCACGCAGCTCTCCCTGGAGGGCAAGGCGAACCGCCTCTCCACCATGATCCGCAGCAACCTGGGCATGGCGATGCAGGGACTGGCCGTGGTGCCGCTCTTCGCCGGCTGGGACGTCGAGCGCGAGAAGGGCCGGATCTTCAGCTACGACGTGACGGGCGGCCGTTCCGAGGAGCACGGCTTCGCGGCCACCGGCTCCGGTTCGATCTTCGCCCGGGGCGCCATGAAGAAGCTCTACCGCGACGACCTGACGGAGCAGCAGGCCATCACCCTGGTCGTGCAGGCGCTCTACGACGCGGCGGACGACGACTCGGCGACCGGCGGCCCGGACGTGGCCCGGCGGATCTACCCGATCGTGACCGTCATCACCGACGAGGGCTTCCGGCGGCTCACCGAGGCCGAGTCCTCCGAGACCGCCCGCGCGATCCTGGACCGCCGCCTCGAACAGCCCGACGGCCCGCGCGCCGCGCTGCTCTGATGTTTGCCCATCTGAAGAAAGGGACGGATAGCCGGTGACGACGCCGTTCTATGTCTCGCCCGCACAGGCCATGCAGGACCGGGCGGAGTACGCCCGCAAGGGCATCGCCCGTGGACGCAGCCTGGTTGTGATGCAGTACGCCGACGGCATCGTCTTCGTCGGCGAGAACCCGTCCCGTGCGCTGCACAAGTTCAGCGAGATCTACGACCGGATCGGTTTCGCCGCGGCCGGTAAGTACAACGAGTACGAGAACCTGCGGATCGGCGGCGTGCGCTACGCGGACCTGCGCGGCTACACCTACGACCGCGACGACGTGACGGCGCGTGGACTCGCCAACGTCTACGCCCAGACGCTGGGCACCATCTTCTCCAGCGCCGGTGAGAAGCCCTACGAGGTGGAGCTGGTCGTCGCCGAGGTGGGCACCTCCCCGGACGGCGACCAGATCTACCGGCTGCCGCACGACGGATCGATCGTGGACGAGCACGGCTCGGTGGCGGTCGGTGGCAACGCCGAGCAGATCAGCAGCTTCCTCGACCAGCGCCACCGTGACGGGATGTCGCTCGCCGAGGCGCTGAAGCTCGCCGTGCAGGCGCTGTCCCGGGACACCAACGGCAGCGAGCGGGAGATCCCCGCCGAGCGGCTGGAGGTGGCGATCCTGGACCGCACGCGTCCGCAGCAGCGCAAGTTCAAGCGGATCGTCGGGCGCCAGCTGTCCCGCCTCCTGGAGGCCGACGCCTCCGCCTCCACCCCGACGGACGCTCCGTCCGACGAGGAGCCGGAGACGCCGGAGGACTGACCCGGGCCGGCGGTGCCCCGGACCCGTGCGCGAGCGGTCCGGGGCACCGGCGTGTCAGGGCCCCGGCGGGCCGGAGGAGCCGCGGGGCATCAGGGTGACCGGGAGGTCGCCGCGCTCCGGCGGACGGCCCGCCAGGACGTCCAGGAGGGCGGCCATCCCGCGCTCGCCGATCCGCTCGGCGGGCAGCCGGACCGTGGTCAGCTCCGGTTCCACTGCCGTGGCCAGCGCCAGGTCGTCGAACCCGGTGACCGAGACGTCCTCCGGGACCCGCAGCCCCAGCCGCCGTACCGCCTTGCAGGCGCCCGCCGCCACGATGTCGTCGTCGCAGACCAAGGCCGTCGGACGGGGCCCCGGCGCGGTCAGCGCGCGCTCGGCGGCCTCCCTGGCGCCGTTCACCTCCAGGGGCGCCGGAACGGTCCGTACGGAGACGTCCGGGACGCCGCCCAGGCACGCCGCCAGGGCCCGGCCGCGTACGTCGAAGGTCCAGGACGGCACGGCGGACGACAGGTGGACGAAACGGCGGTGACCCAGCCCCAGCAGATGGTCCGTCACCTGCCGCATGCCGTCGGCGATGTCGAGGTTCACATGGGCGGCGGCGTCCGTGTCGGCCGGGTCACTGTCGAGCATCACCAGCGGCAGGTCCGTGCCGCGGATCGCCCGCAGCGCGTCGGCGGCCATCGAGGAGGCGATCACCCCGTCCAGTGCCGCGCGTGCGGAGGCGAACGGGTCCCTCGCCGGGCCGACGCCCTCGGGGGAGGGGTACAGGACCACACCGAACCCGTGCCGGGCGGCCACGGCGGCGGCGCCCGTGTACACGCGGGCGAAGAACTCGTTCGTCAGGGCGGGCACCACCAGCAGCGCGGTGCGGGTACGGCCCAGCCGGAGGTTGCGCGCCGCGAGGTTGGGCCGGTAGTCGACCTCGTCGGCGGTCTCCCGCACCAGCCGGGCGGTGCGCTCGGACACCCGCCCGCGCCACTTGTCGCCCAGCACGAGCGACACGGTGGCCTGCGAGACGCCCGCGGCCCGTGCCACGTCGCGGCTGGTGGGACGCCCGGCCGCAGGGCCGGGCGCGCCGGGGCCCCCGGCCCCGGAGGCGCCGGTGCCCCGCCCGTCGGGGCCGGCGGTCCGCCGGGGGGCGGGCTCGGCCGCCTGCCGGGACGCCGGGTCGGGGACCGCTGGGTCCGGATGGTGCACGCGCGCCTCCGCTTTCGACGATCACGATCCGCGGGGTGGACCCGCGGGATGCCGACATGGTACGTATGACGAACGACGTTATACGTAAAACCCCGGCCCCGGCGCCGGGGGAGAGGGGCAGCACATGGCCGCCGCACCGGGCGGATACGCCGACCTCCTGAAGGCTCCCCATGCCGCCAGGCTCCTCATAGGCACCCTGACGGGCCGCCTCCCCAACGGCACGGGACCCATCGCGATCATGGTGTTCACCCGCGCCGAGGGCGGCAGCTACAGCCTCGCCGGCGGACTCGCCGCCGTGTACGGCATCGGCAACGCCATCGGGCAACCCCTCCTCGGCCGTGCCGTCGACCTGTACGGCCAGCCCCGCGTCCAGCTTCCCGCGGCCCTGGTGTCGGCCCTGGGCATGGCCATGCTGGTGCTGACCGGCACCGAGCCGCTGCTGCTCGCCTACGCGGCCGTCGCCGTCGCCGGGCTGTTCACCCCGCCGCTGGAGGGCGGGCTGCGCGCCCTGTGGCCGGACGTCCTGGGCCGCGAGGACCGGGTCCACCGGGCTTACGCCATGGACGCGGTCGCCCAGGAGATCATGTTCACCGTCGGCCCCCTGCTGGTCACGCTGCTCGTGGCGCTCTGGTCACCCGCCGCCGCCCTGCTCGTCATCAACGCGATCGGTGTGCTCGGCGCCCTCTCCGTCGTCGTGTCGGAACCCTCCAGGGCCTGGCGCTCCGCGCCCCGCGAGGCCCACTGGCTCGGCGCGCTGCGCTCGCCCGGGCTGCTCGCCCTGCTCGGCTCCTTCTTCTTCGTCGGCCTCGCCATGGGCTCCATCACCGTCGCCGGGATCGCCTACGCCGAGGAGCACGGCGACCCGTCCGTGTACGGGTGGCTGATGGCCGCCCTCGGACTCGGCGCGCTGATCGGCGGCGTGGTGTACGGGGCGCGGCACTGGGCGGGCGCCCCCGAGCGCCGGCTGCGGGTCCTGGTCGGACTGCTGGCGCTGGGCTACCTGCCGCTGACGCTCACCCCGGGCGTGGTGGCGATGACCGCCCTGGCGGCTCTGGCGGGCGTGTTCCTGGCGCCCGCCATCGCGTGCGCGTTCATCGTCGTCGACCGCCACGCCCCGCGCGGCACGGTCACCGAGGCGTTCTCCTGGCTGGTCACCACCTTCGGCGTGGGGGCCGCCGCCGGAACGGCCGTGGCGGGACCGGTGGTCCAGCTCTCCGGCACCACCGCGAGTTTCGCCGTGGCGGGCGTCGGCGGTTTCGTCGCCCTGCTCGTCCTTCTGGCCACCCAGAAGGTACTGGCAGTTCCCCTTCACGTGGCCCAACACGGGGAAGATGTCGTGGCGGCATCGGAAAATGATCGAAACGGTGCCGTCGAACCCGGTTTCAGCACAGGCCGTCAGGCGTAATGTTCAGTCATGGACCGCCGCATTTTCGGGCTGGAGAACGAGTACGGCGTCACGTGCACGTTCAGGGGACAGCGCCGACTGTCTCCTGACGAAGTGGCGCGCTACCTCTTCCGCCGTGTCGTGTCATGGGGCCGCAGCAGCAACGTCTTCCTGCGGAACGGCGCCCGCCTCTACCTCGACGTGGGTTCGCATCCGGAATACGCAACTCCAGAATGCGACAACGTGACCGAGCTGGTCACCCACGACAAGGCGGGCGAGCGCATTCTCGAGGGTCTGCTCGTCGACGCCGAACGCCGCCTGCACGAGGAGGGAATCGCGGGCGACGTCTATCTCTTCAAGAACAACACCGACTCGGCGGGAAACTCCTACGGCTGCCACGAGAACTACCTCGTCGCCCGCCACGGGGAGTTCTCGCGGCTCGCGGACATCCTCATCCCGTTTCTCGTCACTCGGCAGCTGCTGTGCGGCGCCGGGAAGGTGCTGCAGACCCCGCGCGGCGCCGTCTACTGCGTCAGCCAGCGCGCCGAGCACATCTGGGAGGGCGTCAGCTCCGCGACGACCCGCTCCCGGCCGATCATCAACACCCGCGACGAGCCGCACGCGGACGCCGAGCGGTACCGCCGCCTCCACGTCATCGTCGGCGACTCGAACATGTCCGAGACGACCATGCTGCTGAAGGTCGGTGCCACCGACCTCGTCCTGCGCATGATCGAGGCCGGCACGGTGATGCGCGACCTCACCCTGGAGAACCCGATCCGGGCGATCCGCGAGGTCAGCCACGACATCACGGGCCAGCGCAAGGTACGGCTCGCCAGCGGGCGCGAGGCCTCCGCCCTGGAGGTCCAGCGCGAGTACTACGAGAAGGCCGCCGACTTCGTCGACCGGCGCGGCATCCGCACGGGCACCGTCGCGCAGGTCCTGGAGCTGTGGGGCCGCACGCTGGACGCGATCGAGGAGGAGGACCTCGACCGGATCGGCACCGAGATCGACTGGGTCATGAAGTACAAGCTGCTGGAGCGGTACCGGGCGAAGCACAACATGACCATGTCGCACCCGCGGGTCGCCCAGATAGACCTCGCGTACCACGACATCCACCGCCGGCGTGGGCTCTACTACCTGCTGGAGAAGAAGGGCCAGGCCGCCCGGATCTGCAACGACCTGAAGATCTTCGAGGGCAAGTCGGTGCCCCCGCAGACCACCAGGGCGCGGCTTCGCGGCGACTTCATCCGCCGGGCGCAGGAGCAGCGGCGGGACTTCACCGTCGACTGGGTGCACCTCAAGCTCAATGACCAGGCGCAGCGCACCGTGCTGTGCAAGGACCCCTTCCGGTCGGTCGACGACCGGGTGGAGAAGCTCATCGCCGGCATGTAGCGGCCGGGGTCCGGCCGGCCGGGAGCCGGTGCGGTCACCCGCCCCGTGGCCCTGCGGCCCGGGGCGGGTCCGTCGTTCCCGGGTCCGTCGTTCCCGGGGCCGCGCGCCGGTACCGGGCCGTGCCCGGCCGGTGCGCCCGGCGGTACGGGCCGCGAGAGCCCGGAGACCGGGCCGGGGCACCGCGCGGTCACCGCGCGGAGGGTGGGCGCGGCGGGGCCGTACGGGCCGGGGATCGGCGCTGTGAGGCGTCGTGCGTTGCTCGTGCGGCGCCTCACGCACGCCGTAGAGTCACGCCGTAGAGTGACGCGACACCCTCGCGAACTCGACAGCGAAGACCTGCAGATCCCCGAGATCCCGACCAAGATACGAGGCATTCCGTGCGCCGTCGCTCCCTCCTTCTCGCCGTCCCCGCCGGCCTGCTCACCCTCGCGGGGTGCGGCGACGACAAGTCCGACAAGGCCAAGACCGACGAGAGCCCGTCCGCGTCCGGGGAGCCCTCCGTGAAGATCGTGGACGGCCCGCTGCCCGCTGTCACCGCGGGCACGAAGTTCGGCCAGAAGCCGACCGTCGCCAAGGGTTCGGGCAAGCCGTCGTCCGACCTCGCGGTGAAGACGCTCATCCCCGGCGACGGCCAGACGGTGGCCAAGGGCGACTACCTCCAGTTCGACTACCTCGGGCAGATCTGGGACACCGCCAAGGTCTTCGACAACTCCTACGACCGGAAGGCGCCACTGACCAGCGCCATCGGCGTCGGCCAGCTCATCCCCGGCTGGGACCGCGCGCTGCCCGGCAAGAAGGTCGGCAGCCGCGTCGAGCTGGCGATCCCGCCGGCCCTCGGTTACGGGACGCAGGGCAACCCGCAGGGCGGAATCAAGGGCACCGACACCCTGGTGTTCGTGGTCGACATCCGCGGCACCTTCAACGGCAAGAGCTCCTCGAAGGGTCGCGAGGTGGCGCAGGACAACATCGACCTGCCCAAGGTCGGCACCAACACCGACGGTGCGGCGCCGTCCATCGACGTACCGAAGAAGCCCGCGCCGAAGGAGCTCGTCGCGAGGTACGTGCTCGAGGGCGACGGTCAGGTGGTCAAGCCCACCGACAAGCTGCTGCTGCAGTACAAGGGCGTCCTGTGGGAGGGCGGCAAGGAGTTCGACTCCACCTACAAGAGGGGCCAGCTCGCCGAGTTCCCGCTGCAGAACCTGATCAAGGGCTGGCAGCAGGGGCTCGCGGGCAAGAAGGTCGGCAGCCGGGTGATGCTCGTCGTCCCGCCGGAGCTGGGCTACGGCGCCCAGGCGTCCGAGGACATCCCCGCCAACTCGACGCTGGTCTTCTCGCTCGACATCCTCGCCGTGATGTAAGACTGTCCCGGTTGATCAGTACATCGTCTGAGGAGCACTGTTTTACGTGAGCATCGAGAAGCCCGAGGTCGACTTCCCGGGTGGCGAGCCGCCGAAGGACCTGGAGATCAAGGACATCTGGGAGGGCGACGGCCCCGAGGCCAAGGCCGGCGACATGGTCAAGGTCCACTACGTGGGCGTGGCCTTCTCCACCGGTGAGGAGTTCGACTCGTCCTGGAACCGCGGCACCCCGCTGCAGTTCCAGCTCGGTGTCGGACAGGTCATCGCGGGCTGGGACCGTGGAGTGCAGGGCATGAAGGTCGGTGGCCGCCGCCAGCTGATCATCCCCGCGCACCTCGCGTACGGCGACCGCGGCGCCGGCAGCGCCATCGCGCCGGGCGAGACCCTGATCTTCGTCTGCGACCTGGTCGGCGTCTGACCGTCCGCCCCGCTCACCCCGAGGGCCCGTGCCTCCCGGCGCGGGCCCTCGGCCTTGCCGCGACTTTTGCCGCGACACCCCGGGGCGGTACGTTGAGCGGCAAAAGTGACTCCATAAGAAGAGGTGCAGGGCGTCGATGGCCATTGCCAAGGCCGAGCGGCTGATGAATCTGGCGCTGTGCCTGCTGGGGACCCGGCGCCCGCTGAGCAAGCGGGAACTGCGCAGCTCGATCGAGGCCTACCTGGAAGCCGGCTCCGACGACTCCTTCAACCGCATGTTCGAGCGCGACAAGGACGATCTGCGTGAGCTCGGCCTGGTCATCGAGACCGTGGAGAACCTCGACGGGGAGACCGGCTACCTCGCCCGCCGCGATTCCAACCGGCTGCCCCCGATCCAGCTCGACGCCGAAGAGGCCGCCGCACTCGGCCTGGCCGCCAAGGTCTGGCAGCAGGCCCGGCTCGCCGGCGCCGCCAGCGGAGCCCTGCAGAAGCTGCGCGCCGCCGGCATGCCGGAGGCGGAGGACACGTACGACACCCCGCACAGCGCCCTCGAACCGCGCATCCCCGTCCACGAGGCGGCCTTCGAGCCGCTGATGCTGGCCTGCCGCGACCGGCGCCCCGTCGTCTTCGAGTACCGCAAGGCCAACGCCGCGCGCCCGGAGACCCGACAGGTCGAGCCCTGGACCCTGGAGTGCTGGCGCGGCCACTGGTACCTGGCCGGCTGGGACCGGGGCAGGGGCGCCGAGCGTGTCTTCCGGCTCTCCAGGATCACCGGGAAGGTCCGCTCCAGGGCGGGCGCGTTCACCGCGCCCGTACCGGACGTGTCGACCGTGCGCGAGACCGTCGAGAGCTGGGCGGGAGAGACGGCGACCCGGTCCGCGCTCATCCGGCTGCGCACCGACTGCGGTTATCCGCTGCGCGCCCGCGCCCTGTCGGTGCGGGAACTGGGGGACGGCTGGGACGAGCTGGAGATTCCGTACGGGCACGGCCTGGACGCCTGGCTCGTGGAGTTCGGCCCGGACGTCGTCGTACGGGAGCCCGCCGATCTGCGGGCCGATGTGGTGGACCGGCTGCGTGCCGTGGCCAAGGGCTGAGGGGGACGGACAGAACGATGGCCGCGAACGCGATCGACCAGACCAGGCGGATGCTCTCGCTGGTGACCTACCTGCGTGAGCGCCCCGGCGCGCACGTCGGCGACGTCGCCCGGGCGTTCGGCATCACCGAGGACGAGCTGATCTCCGACCTCGACGTGCTGCCCATGTGCGGGACCAGTTTCCGCGGTGGTGATCTGCTCGACATCGATACGGACGGCGAGCAGATCTGGTGGCACAACCCCGACGACGTCGCCGAGCCCCTGCGGCTCGCCGCCGACGAGGCGACCGCGCTGCTGGTCGCGGCCCGGGCCGTCGCCACTCTGCCCGGACTGCGCGAGGGCGACCGGGAGGCGCTGCTGCGCGCCACCGCGAAGCTGGAGGCCGCGGCGGGCGAGGCGGCGGGAGCCAGCTCCCGGCTGTCGGTGACGTTCGAGTCCGAGGGCGGGGTCTTCGCCGAGGTCGACCGCGCCATCTCGGAGCGGCGCAGACTGTGGCTGCGCTACTACTCGCCCGCGCGGGACGAGCTCACCGAGCGGGAGGTCGACCCCATCCGGCTCTTCGCCGTCGGCCACACCTACATGGAGGCCTGGTGCCGCCTGTCCGAGGCGCGGCGCACCTTCCGCCTCGACCGGGTGGCCGAGATCCGTCTGCTGGACGACCCCTCCGCGCCGCCCGAGGTCGAGCTGCGCGACCTGTCCGAGGGCCTGGTCCACCCGTCCGCCGACGACCCGGAGGTCGTGGTGGAGGTCGGGCCCGGCGGTCGGTGGGTGGCCGAGTACTACCCGCACGACAGCGCGGAGGAGCTGCCCGACGGCGGGCTGCGGATCACTCTTCGTACGCCGGACCCGGCATCGCTCCGGCGGCTCGCGCTGCGCCTGGGCGGGGAGGGCCGGATCGTCTCCCCGCCGGAGCTGGCCGCTAGCGCCCGGCGCGCGGCGTGCGAGGCGCTGGCCGCGTACGACGACCGGGCGTAGGGCGGGACCGAGCCAGTTGAGCCGCACAGGCGCTCGTAGAGGCAGCCGTAGAGGGAATTGAGAGGTTTGTCCGTGATGCCGGGAATGATGTCGCCGCCGTCGGTGCCGGTCCTCTTCAAGGCGGCCTGCCCCGAGTGCCAGGCCCGCTGCGAACTCTCGGCCGGTTCCCTGCGGCTGGCCATCGGTGCCAGTCGGCGGACCACCTTCTACTCCTTCACCTGCCCCGAATGCGGCTCCGCCGTGCGCAAGCCGGCCGGGGAGCGCATCGTGGAGCTCCTCACCGGCGGTGGCGTGCGGACGCTGCGCCTCCACTCCACCGTCTGAGTGTCGTCTAGGCTCTCTGCATGTTCTGGCCCATGCTCGCCATCGCCCTGGGGTTCCTCGGTATCGCCGTCCTCGGCGTCCTCGGCATCCGGGTGTTCATCGAAGCCGAACGGCTCGGCCGTCAAGTGACGCACACCACACAGCGGATCAACCGCGCCGCCGAGGACCTGGAGCGGGCGGCCACCGATCTCGCCCATACCGGCGACGGGTTGCGCTGACGTCGGCGGTCTCCTCGGGCCCGGGCGGGAGAGGTACGCTGCTGGTCCCGGCGCAGTCGCAGCGCTCCGGCCGGGAACGCGGAGTATGCACAGGGATTGCCCGACGTTTACCCGTGCGAGTTACGATCCTTGCAGCACGGGACTGGACAACCGTCCGGTCGCACAGGTAAATCCCACGCCCCAGCCGCCTCGGTGAGAAGGAAGTCGCACATGATCGGCAATCTGAAGCCCCTCGAGATCGTTCTGATCATCGTCGTGATCCTGCTGCTCTTCGGTGCCAAGAAGCTTCCCGAAATGGCGCGTTCGCTGGGCAAGTCGGCTCGTATCCTCAAAAGCGAGGCGAAGGCCATGAAGAAGGACGACGCCGAGCCCGCCCCGGCGTCCACCACGGACCCGGCCGCTCAGCAGGCCGCGCCGCGCACGATCCAGGCCGCCCCCGGCGACGTGAGCAGCGCCCGCCCGGTCGCGGAGCAGAACACCACCAAGAGCTGACGCACACGCGCTGACGGCTGCCGCACTCGCACGAGACAAGGGACGTGGGTTGCTCAAGTCTGCCCGCAAGCGGGAGAAGAACGACGAGGGGCGGATGCCCCTTGTCGATCATTTGCGTGAACTGCGGAACCGGCTGCTGAAGTCGGTCATCGCGGTAGCGGTAGCGGTGATCGTCGCGGCCTTCTTCCAGAAGGACATCTTCGAATTCCTGATGCGGCCGATTCTGGAGTCGGTGGGCTGCGCGAATGGCCAGCTTGTCACGAAGGACGGCAGGCCGTGCGCTGACATGACGACGAATGGTCTGCTGTCGCCGTTCACCATCGCGCTCAAGGTGGCGCTGATGGCCGGCGTCCTGGTGGCCACGCCGGTCTGGCTCTACCAGCTCTGGGCCTTCGTCGCCCCGGGTCTGCACCAGAAGGAAAAGCGCTACGCGCTCGGCTTCGCGGTCATCGGCGTTCCGCTCTTCGTCCTCGGCGCGTACGTCGCGTACACGATCCTGCCGCAGACCGCTGAGATCATGCTGAGCTTCACGCCGGACGGCGCGAAGAACCTGCTGCCGCTCGACGACTACCTCGACCTGATCACCCGCATGGTGGTCGTCTTCGGCCTGGCCTTCGAGCTGCCGCTGCTGCTGATCCTGCTCAACTTCACGGGTGTGCTCACCGGGCGGCGCATGCTGCACTGGTGGCGGGGCATGATCATCGGTCTGACGGCGTTCGCCGCGATCGCCACCCCCGGTGGCGACCCGCTGTCGATGATCCTGCTGGCCGGTCCGCTGGCGGTGCTCTATTTCATCGCGGTGGGCATCTCCCTGCTCAACGACCGGCGAAGAAGCTTCCGGAACCCCGATCGCGGCCTCTCGGACGACGAGGCGTCCGAGCTGGACCTCACACCCGAGGCCGTAGGCGCGGTCGAGCCGGTCCCCGCCGCCCCCGCCCTGCCAGAGCAGGCGGACGGTGGCCGCTCACGGCGGGTGAACGGCAGCGGCTACGACGACGTCACCTGACGCGTGCGCCCCGGCGCACGCCCACGCGGAAAGAAGGCCCTCCGGACCACGGAGGGCCTTCGGCCGTTCTCGCTGCGCAAGCCCCCGGTCACGCGTGGACGGACCGATTAAAGATCGGCTGACTGTCGGTGCCGGCGGGTAGGCTCGATAGCAAGATGACAGAAGAACTCACACCCGCGGAAGCGTACGCAGCCGCCCGGCGCCGCGCCGCCGAGGAGGCGACCGCGCTCGCCCCCTTCCGCGCCCTGTACGACTTCGAGCTGGATCCTTTCCAGATCGAGGCATGCCAGGCCCTCGAGGCCGGCAAGGGGGTACTCGTCGCGGCACCCACCGGCTCGGGCAAGACCATCGTCGGTGAGTTCGCCGTGCACCTCGCTCTGGAGCAGGGGCGCAAGTGCTTCTACACCACGCCCATCAAGGCGCTGTCGAACCAGAAGTACGCCGACCTGGTCAAGCGGTACGGGGCCGGCAAGGTCGGCCTGCTCACCGGTGACAACAGCGTCAACTCCGAGGCGCCGGTGGTGGTCATGACCACCGAGGTCCTGCGGAACATGCTGTACGCGGGCTCCCAGTCCCTCCGTGGTCTGGGCTATGTGGTGATGGACGAGGTGCACTACCTCTCCGACCGGTTCCGCGGAGCAGTCTGGGAGGAAGTGATCATTCACCTCCCGGAGTCCGTGACCCTCGTGTCGCTCTCCGCGACCGTGTCCAACGCCGAGGAGTTCGGCGACTGGCTCGACACGGTCCGCGGCGACACCGAGGTGATCGTCTCCGAGAGCCGGCCCGTACCGCTGTGGCAGCACGTCCTGGCAGGACGCCGGATCTACGACCTCTTCGAGGAGGAGACCGACCACGGCGGCCGCGGACCCGGCCGGCGCGAGGTCAACCCCGACCTGGTCCGCCTCGCGCGCATGGAGAACTCGCGACCGATGGGCGGCCGGGACCGGCGCCGTGGCCGCGAGGCCGACCGGGAGCGGGAGCGGCGGCAGCGTTCGCGGATCTGGACGCCCGGGCGGCCCGAGGTCATCGAGCGGCTGGACGCCGAGGGGCTGCTGCCCTCCATCACGTTCATCTTCAGCCGGGCGGGCTGCGAGGCCGCCGTACAGCAGTGCCTGTACGCCGGACTCCGCCTGAACGACGAGGAGGGGCGGGCCCGCGTCCGCGAGATCGTCGAGGAGCGCACCGCCTCGATCCCCACCGAGGACCTGCACGTCCTCGGGTACTACGAATGGCTGGAAGGCCTGGAGCGGGGCATCGCGGCGCACCACGCGGGCATGCTCCCGACCTTCAAGGAGGTCGTCGAGGAACTGTTCGTACGCGGCCTGGTCAAGGCGGTGTTCGCCACCGAGACGCTGGCGCTCGGCATCAACATGCCCGCCCGCTCGGTGGTGTTGGAGAAGCTGGTCAAGTGGAACGGCGAGCAGCACGCCGACATCACACCGGGCGAGTACACCCAGCTGACCGGGCGCGCGGGGCGGCGCGGCATCGACGTCGAGGGCCACGCGGTCGTGCTCTGGCAGCGCGGCATGGACCCCGGCCACCTCGCCGGTCTGGCGGGCACCCGTACGTACCCGCTGCGTTCCAGCTTCAAGCCGTCGTACAACATGGCGGTCAACCTGGTCGACCAGTTCGGCCGGCACCGCTCGCGCGAGCTGTTGGAGACCTCATTCGCGCAGTTCCAGGCGGACCGGTCGGTGGTCGGCATCTCGCGCCAGGTCCAGCGGAACGAGGAGGGGCTGGAAGGTTACCGGGAGGGCATGACGTGCCACCTCGGCGACTTCGAGGAGTACGCGCGGCTGCGCCGCGAGCTGAAGGACCGTGAGACGGAGCTGGCCAAGCAGGGGGCCACGCAGCGCCGGGTGGCCGCCGCCACGTCACTGGAGCGGCTCAAGCCGGGTGATGTCATCCACGTGCCGACCGGCAAGTTCGCCGGGCTGGCGCTGGTGCTGGACCCGGGTCTGCCGGCCGGGCGTTCCAACGGGCACCGGGGCTTCGAGCACCACGACGGGCCGCGCCCGCTGGTGCTCACCGCCGAACGGCAGGTCAAGCGGCTGGGATCGATCGACTTCCCGGTGCCGGTCGAGGCGCTGGAGCGGATGCGCATCCCCAAGTCCTTCAACCCGCGCTCCCCGCAGTCGCGGCGCGACCTCGCGTCCGCGCTGCGTACCAAGGCCGGGCACATAGCGCCGGAGCGGCACCGCAAGCAGCGCTCCGCGGCCGCCGACGACCGTGAGATCGCCCGCCTGCGCTCCGAACTGCGCGCGCACCCCTGCCACGGGTGCGACGAGCGGGAGGACCACGCGCGGTGGGCCGAGCGGTACCACCGGTTGCAGCGCGACACGCGGCAGCTGGAGCGGCGCATCGAGGGGCGTACGAACACCATCGCCCGCACCTTCGACCGGATCGTCGCTCTCCTGACGGAGATGGACTACCTGCGCGGCGACGAGGTCACCGAGCACGGCAAGCGGCTCGCCCGGCTCTACGGCGAACTGGACCTGCTGGCGAGCGAATGCCTCCGCGACGGTGTCTGGGAGGGCCTCAACCCGGCCGAACTGGCCGCGTGCGTGTCGGCCCTGGTCTACGAGGCCAGGCAGGCGGACGACGCTGTCGCGCCGAAGCTGCCGTCCGGCAGGGCCAAGGCGGCGCTCGGCGAGATGGTGCGGATCTGGGGACGGCTGGACGCCCTGGAGGAGGAGTTCCGGATCAACCAGGCCGAGGGCGTCGGCCAGCGGGAGCCGGACCTCGGATTCGCCTGGGCCGCCCACCAGTGGGCCTCCGACAAGGGCCTCGACGAGGTGCTGCGCGAGGCGGAGATGCCGGCCGGCGACTTCGTCCGCTGGTGCAAGCAGGTCATCGACGTCCTGGGCCAGATCGCGGCGGCCGCGCCGAAGGAGAACAGCACGGTCGCCAAGAACGCCCGCAAGGCGGTCGACGCGCTGCTGCGCGGCGTCGTCGCCTACAGCTCCGTGGGCTGACGTCCGCCGACGTACGCGCCGAGGGCCCGGCCGGGCGCAACCGGCCGGGCCCTCGGCGTGATCACCGCGCGGGCCCGGCCGCGAGGGCCTCGGCCAGCACGGCCGGTTCCGGTGCGCGCAGCACGCGGTCGCCGTGACCGGGCAGGAGCACGCACGTGCAGCGCAGACCGGCGCCGGGCGCCGGAGCCGATGCCGCGCGCCGAAGCGCCGGGCGCCGACGCCGCGCGCCGGGATCGACGCCCTGCGCGGGCCGGGACGGCCCCGGCCCCGTACATCGCGCCCGCCGGCATGCCCGTGACGGCCGCGACGGTATCGGTGTCGCCGCCCTGGTCGAGGGCCGCGGCGGTGTCGGTGTCTCCGCCCGGGCCGCGGCCAGGGCGGCCTCGGAGGAACCGGTCCAGCAGAGCCCGGAGCGCCGAGCCCGACACGGCCACACCGCTCCGTCGAACCTCGGTCGCCTGGTCCGGGTGCCGGTCCGACGCCAGGACGGTGCCCCCCCCGCTCCCGGCGGTCGGCGTCGACGGCGGCGAGGGTGTCCGGCACCGCCGCCAGGGGGCCGGCCCCCGCCAGTACGACCCGGACCAGCTCGTCCAGGACGGCCGTGCCCTCCCACGCCGCGCGGTCGCCGTGCGTGAGCGCCGCCAGTGGTCGGCCCGCCTTCATGGCCCCGGCGCGGCCGGTGGTCGGCTCGGGTGCCTGAGGAAGGGGTCAGACGGAGGCCGGCGGGTTCTCCTGCTCGCGTTCGACCTGCTCGTTCCAGTCCCGCTTGATCGCCCGCCATGCCTCGTCCGTCTTGCCCAGGCGCCAGTAACCCGAGATGGAGAGGCGCTCGCGGGGGATCTGGCGCTCCATGCGGAGGTGCCGACGGAGGTCCTTGACGAAGCCCGCCTCGCCGTGGACGAAGGCGTGCACGTCGCCGGGCGGGAAGTCCAGGCCCCGTACCGCGGCCAGGAGCGGCTCGCCGACCGGGCGGCCGCCGCGGTGGAGCCAGTGGAGGCGCACGCCGGGCGGGGCGGCGATCTTCTGCTCCTCGTCGGCCGACTCGACCTCGATCAGGGCGTGCCCCACGGCCTCCTCCGGCAACCGCTCCAGCGACGCGGCGATCGCGGGGAGCGCGCTCTCGTCACCGACCAGCAGGTGCCAGTCCGCCGCCGGGTCCGGCGCGTAGCCGCCGCCCGGGCCGAGGAAGCGCACCGTCTCGCCCACCTGGGCACGGGCCGCCCACGGGCCGGCCAGGCCCTCGTCGCCGTGGACGACGAAGTCGACGGTCAGCTCCCGCTGTGCGGCGTCCCACGCCCGTACCGTGTACGTGCGCGTCGTGGGCCACTGCTCGCGCGGGAACTCCTCGCGGATCCGCGTCATGTCGAACGGCTCCGGATACGTCACGCCCGGTGCAGGAAAGACGATCTTGATGTAGTGGTCGGTGAACTCGTCCGCGGCGAACCCGGCCAGCCCGTCGCCGCCGAGGACGACGCGCACCATGTGCGGCGTGAGCCGCTCCGTGCGCACGACACGCGCCTCTCGCGCCTTGGGTGCCTTGCGGGTCGGCTGTTCCGCCACAGTGGTCTCCCAGGATGTGTGGTTGCTTAGGCTAACCTAAGTTAACACCTCAGGCCCGGAGAGTCGCGAGGAGCCGGTCGAGCGAGCCGCCCAGTCCCCACCGCGCCGCCAGCCTCTCCAGCTCGGCCGGGTCGCGCGGCCGGGGCGGCAGAGCCGGGTCGTGTTCCGGCAGTGGTACATCCCCGGCGACCCGCACCACCTTCGGCGCGACCGCCACATAGTCACGTGCCTCGTCCAGCCGCCTGCGCTGCGCGGGCGTGAGCCCCGACGCCGGATCGTCCACCGCCGCCATGATCCCGGCCAGGTCGCCGTAGGTGTCGAGCAGCTTGGCCGCCGTCTTCTCACCGACGCCCGGGACGCCCGGGAGCCCGTCGCTCGGGTCGCCGCGCAGCAGCGCCAGGTCCGCGTAGCCGGGTCCGTCCACGCCGTACTTCGCGCGCAGCCAGGCCTCGTCCGTGACCTGGAGCGTCCCGACACCCTTGAGCGGATACAGCACCCGCACCCCCCGCGCGTCGTCCACCAGCTGGTACAGGTCCCGGTCACCGGTCACGATGTCCACCGTGCCCGCCGCCCGCCCCGCCAGCGTCCCGATGACGTCGTCCGCCTCGTACCCGGCGACGCCGACCCGGGCGATGCCCAGTGCGTCGAGCACCGCCTCGATCACCGGGACCTGGGGCGACAGCGTGTCCGGGACCTCCTCCTCGTCCGGCCCCGTCTCCGTCTCCGCCGCGACCCGGTGCGCCTTGTACGACGGAATCAGCTCGACCCGCCACGCCGGGCGCCAGTCCGCGTCCATGCAGGCCACCAGGTCGTCCGGCCGCTGGTCCTGGACCAGCCGGGCGATGAAGTCCAGCAGCCCGCGCACGGCGTTCACCGGCGTGCCGTCCGGGGCCTTCACGGAGTCCGGGACCCCGAAGTAGGCGCGGAAGTAGAGGGAAGCGGTGTCGAGGAGCATCAGGCGTCGCGTCACATCTCCGATCATGCCGCACCCCACCGACAGTCGGCGGACGAGCACGTCACGCCGAGTGCGGCGGACCGGCCGGCGCGGGAGGAGCCCGGTCCGGCCGTCCTCGGCGCGGCGGGCCGCGGCGCCGCCCGTCGCCTCGCGCCTTTCCCCGGTTGCGCTGCTCGGTGGTACCGCCGCTGCGTAAGGTGGTCACAGAGGGAGGGAGCCGAGGAGATGGACGAGAAGGAGACGCTCCGGGTGGGCGTGGCCGTCCGCAGGAGGCGAAGAGCCATGGCGCTCACCCTTGCCGCGGTGGCCGAGCGCAGCGGGCTGTCCGTGCCCTTCCTGAGCCAGATCGAGAACGAGCGCGCCCGGCCCAGTGAACGCTCGCTCCAGCAGATCGCCGACGCCCTGGAGACCACCACCGTGGCGCTGCTCGACGCCGCCGACCCGGCGCGCACCGTCGACGTCGTACGCGCCGCCGACGACCCGGGCCGGCCCGGTGCGCGGGCCCTGGTACGCGGCCAGCACCAGATGCACGCCGAGGAGTTCACCGGCGAGCACGATGCCGGGCGCGAGCTGGTGCTGCGCAACGACGCCATGCTGTACGTCGCCGACGGCACCGCCCAGGTGGAGGCCGAGGGCCGGGCGTACCGCCTGGAGCGCGGCGACACGCTCTACCTCTCCGGCGGCGTCCGCCACCGCTGGCGGGCGGGTGACCCCCGCACCCGCATCCTCGTCGTCTCGGTCGCCGAGCACATCGAGACGACGACCTGATGCGGGTCGTGTCGCTCGTCCCCTCGCTCACCGAGGCCGTCGCCGTCACCGCCCCCGGCCTCCTGGCCGGTGCCACGAACTGGTGCACCCATCCCGCCGGGCTCGACGTCACCCGTATCGGGGGCACCAAGAACCCGGACGTCGCCGCGATCGTGGCCCTCCGCCCCGACCTCGTCGTCGCCAACGAGGAGGAGAACCGTGCCCCCGACCTCGCCGCCCTGCGCGCCGCCGGGCTGGACGTCCTGGTCACGGAGGTCCGCGGCCTGGACCAGGCGTTCGCCGAGCTGGACCGGGTGCTGCGGGCCTGCCGCGTACCGCAACGCCCGCGTTGGCTGGACGCGGCGGAGGCGGCCTGGGCGGAGGTGCCGCCCCCCGGCGCGTACCGCAAGGCGGTCGTGCCCGTGTGGCGCCGCCCCTGGATGGTGCTGGGCCGCGAGACCTTCGCGGGCGACCTGCTGACCCGCCTCGGCCTCGTGAACGTGTACGCGGACCACCCCGAGCGCTATCCGCGCGTCCCGCTCGACGAGCTCCGCTCCTGCGGCGCCGACCTCGTCGTCCTGCCGGACGAGCCGTACCGCTTCACCGCCGACGACGGGCCCGAGGCGTTCGGCGGGCTGCCCGCCGCGCTCGTCGACGGGCGGTGCCTCACGTGGTACGGGCCGTCGCTGGCACAGGCCCCGGCGGCGCTGCGAGCAGCGCTCCGCCGACCAGTCCACGGGCCGTCCTGACCGCCGCCGTCAGCCACGCCACCAGCAGCAGCGCGAACAGCCCCACCGCCAGCCAGCGCAGCGCCACCAGCCCCGTGTGCCGCGCCAGCCCCTCCGCGCCCGTCACGCACGTCCCCACCGGGAACGTCAGAGCCCACCACGTCATCGCGAACCCCATGCCCCGCCGCCGCGCCCGCAGCACCATCGCCCCGGCCAGCGCCAGCCACATGAGCGCGAAACCCATCACGGGCACGCCGTACAGGACGGCCAGCCCGGTGGCGTACGGCATGCCGGGCGCTGCCGCCGCGGCGAGGTTGGTGGCCGCCGTCGTTGACTGGCCCAGCGGCCCGAGCACCAGGAACAACGTCGGCGTCAGGGCGAGCGGCGGCGGACCGCCGGTCACCAGCCGGCCGAAGACCAGCGGCAGCACCACCAGGGTCGCCAGCAGGCTCAGCCCGAACATGCCGTAGCAGCAGATCAGCAGCGTCCGCTGCCACTGGCCCGGCGGGAGGTGCGGTACGAGGAGGGGGCCGAGCGCCGCCGAGACCATGGGCGACACGACGGGCAGCAGCCACACCGGGGAGGCGGAGTCGACCTTGTGATGCACCACCATCAGGTACGGGACGGTCACCGCGACGGTCAGGCCGGTCACCGTCCCGGCCAGGAAGAGAGCCGCGGCGAGGGCGACCGCCGCACCGGGGCCGATCCAGTCCCCGCCGACGACGACGGCACCGCCGCCGACCGATACCAGCGCCATGGCCGGGCACCCGTAGAAGGGAGCGACGGCCGGATCGAGGAGGTGGGCACGGGCCTGGTCCCTGTGGTGCGCCCAGTGCACCGCGCGTGCCGCGAGCAGCGCGAGCAGCATCAGCAGCGACAACGCCCAGACGGCGGCGCAGGCGGTGCGCAGACCCGGGGCCCGGACGGGCAGTGTGGCGCCCGCGTTGGCGACGATCGCGGTGCCCATCACCGTCGCGTACCAGTTGGGTCCGAGGTGCCGGACGGCGCTGGTGCGGGAGACGCGGGGGAGGGGGAGGCGGGGCGGTGCGAGGGTTGCCATGGCCCCCACCCTGACGTGCGTAAATCCTCCGCAATAGAGATCATGGTCCTATGACCCCATAAACTGACTTTATGAGTCTCTCGCATCGTGTGCCCGACCTCGGGGCCCTGGAACTGCTTCTCGCCGTGGCCCGGCACGGCAGCCTCGGCCGGGCCGCGCGCGATGTCGGCATCACCCAGCCGGCCGCCAGCAGCCGTATCCGCTCCATGGAACGGCAACTGGGAGTCGCGCTGGTGGACCGCTCCCCGCGCGGTTCCCGGCTCACCGCCGCGGGCGCCCTGGTCACCGACTGGGCGCGGCGGGTCGTCGAGGCCGCGGAGGCGTTCGACGTGGGTGCCCAGGCACTGCGGGACCGGAGGGACTCGCGGCTGCGGGTGGTGGCCTCCATGACCATCGCCGAGTACCTGTTGCCCGGCTGGCTGATCGCCCTGCGGGCCGAGCGCCCCGACACGGCCGTGTCGCTCCGGGCGGGCAACTCGACCGCCGTCGCCGCCGGCCTCCTGGCCGGGGAGGCGGACCTGGGGTACGTCGAGGGCCTCGCCGTACCGGAGGGCCTGGACGCGGCGGTCGTCGCCCACGACCGGCTCGTGGTGGTCGCGGCTCCCTCCCACCGGTGGGCCCGCCGCCGCACACCGCTCACGCCCGCCGAACTGGCGGCCACCCCGCTGGTGCTGCGCGAGTACGGCTCGGGGACCCGCCAGGTGCTGGACGCCGCGCTCGCGGAGTACGGCGGGCTGGCGGACCCGCTGCTGGAGCTGGCCTCCACGACGGCCGTGAAGGCGGCGGCGGTGACCGGCGCGGGCCCGGCGGTCCTCAGCGAACTGGCGGTCACCGAGGAGCTGGCCTCCCGCCGCCTGGTCGAGGTCCCCGTGGAGGGCGTCCACCTCCACCGTGCCCTGCGCGCCGTCTGGCCCACGGGCCCGCTGCCCACCGGCCCGGCCCGCGACCTGCTGTCCCTGGCGCGGGGGTAGGGGCGGCTAGGGGCAGGCACGGGCAGGCACGGGCAGGCCGGACGGCGTCAGGCTGCCCGGCGGGCCGGTCAGGGCGGTCGCCGGCAACGGAACCGAGTCGATCTTCCTGGCCAACAGCCAGTATCCCGCCGGCCTCGACAGGACGGACGTCACGCGCTTCCTTTACGAGGTGGCCAACGATCCCGAGGGCCGCGCGGGAACCATCCTTGGCGAGAGCATCTACACCGCCAGCTCGATGGAAGCGCACATCGCCGAGCCGGAGCTGTTCGACGGTAAGACGGAGGACGCCATCCGGACCATCGCCAAGAATGCCGGAATCATCGAAGGCATCGTCGGGCATTCGGTGGCAGACGCGGAAATCGCCGGCCACCTGAAAGCTGAGAAGGATACGAACGGCGCCCTGAAGAGCAGGGGGGCTTCTTCAAGGCCGTTGTGGCGGCCGGCGTGGGTGCGGGTACCGTCGCCCTGGTGGGGACATCAGCGGCCGTGGCTGCGGGAGCGCGGCGGCCAGCGGCTTCTTCGGTGGGGTCGCGGGTATGGCCGTGGACCGCCTCACGGAGTCGCAGCAGGTCGATGGAGCCTTGGACAGGGCGCTCCACTCCAGCGGGCAGACGCTGAACGAGACCATGGAATCGGCAAGTGTGCAGACGCAGCAGAGCGCAGTCGACGCTCTCAAGGAGCACGGCTCGAAGGAGTTGACGGAGGATGCCACGAAGAACATGATCCGTGAGGAGCTGCAGGCCGGCTGGAACGACAGCGACAACATGCTGGAGGATTCCCATGCCCGACCGGCAGCGTGATTCCGAGTAGATGCAGGCAGTCGAATGCTGGATTTGCGAAAGAAACACATAGTAAGTGCCGGAATCGGCTGCACGTTGGTGCTCGGTGCGGTATTCGGATACCTGGAGATCTTCACCAAGGGGCTCGACCGGCTACCGGCCAGGCTGTGCGACGGCGCGGTGGACCGGCAGACGGCGGCCCGCGCGCTTCCGAGTGCACGGAAGGCGGAAGAGAAGGGCACGCTGAACCAGCACGGGGACGACTTCACGTTCTTCTGTTCCGTCCGCACCAGCGGTGACTCCGTCATTTCAGGAGAGGTTCAGCCGGGCGACGCCTCTCCCGGCACGTGGCGCAACCACTATGCGCAGAAGCGGGACGGCAGCGTCGTCGAGGTGTCCGCGGGAGACATCAGGGCGCTCGCTCTCCCGAACCTCGCGTCCGCCTACGTCCCCTGCACTCCTCCCGGCAAGAAGCCCGGCGAGGCGCGGGAGGCCTATGCGTTGACCGTCGACGCCCGGACCATCGGGGAGACCCGCGTTCACGGGGACGAGTTGAGGCAGGTCCTCATCGACTTCGCTTACCAACTCGCTCGGCACACGTACAAGACCGTCGACTGCCAGGAGTCGCGGACGTTCCCGGAGGAACTGCCCAGGATCCCCGACGCGTGACATGCGCGAGAGGCCCGGCCCGCTTCCGGCGGGCCGGGCCTCTCGCGGCTCACGAGGCCGCCGCGACCAGCCCCTCCATCACCCGCAGGTCGGTGCCCATCTCCGGGTGCCACTGCACGCCCAGCGCCCACCGCACGCCCGCCAGCTCGACCGCCTCCACGGTGCCGTCCTCCGCGTGGGCCGAGGGCGTCAGCCCGTCGCCCAGCCGGTCGACGGCCTGGTGGTGGTACGTCGGGACCGTCGCCGCCTCGCCGACCAGCGCCGCGAACCGGGTCCCCGGCACCGGCTTCACGGTGTGGCTGCCGAAGACCCCGACCCCGCCGGTGTGGCCGTCGAGGTGCTGGACCAGCGTGCCGCCGAGGGCCACGTTCAGCAGCTGCATGCCGCGGCAGATGCCGAGCACCGGCGTGCTCGTCGCCAGCGCCGCCCCGATCAGCGCGAGTTCCCACGCGTCGCGTTCCTCCGCCGCAGGCCCGGTACGGGGGTCGCGCTCGGCCCCGTACCGGGCGGGGTCGACGTCCGCGCCGCCCGCGACGACGAGGCCGTCGAGGCGGGCGACCACCTCCGCGGCGACCGGGGGCGCGTCCGGCGGGAGCATCGCGGCGATGCCGCCCGCCGCCTGGACGAGGCGGGGGTACGTCTCGGGCAGCAGCGCCGCCCGCATCTCCCACACGCCCCACTTCGCGGGGTCCAGGTAGGTGGTGACGCCGATCAGCGGCTTGGCGGGCACGACGGCTTCCTCTCAGTTGCGTTCGAGTTCGGCCTCGGCCGCCGCCAGCGCGGCGAACTCCTCCTCGGGCGCGCTGGCGACGAGACGGTGCCGACTGTAGAAGGCGAAGTACGCCAGGGCGACCACGTAGACCCCCAGCGCGATGAGCGCCGCGTCCTTGTCGACCAGGAAGGTCGCCACCAGCGCGGACAGCGCCAGCACGAAGGCCACGGAGGACGTCAGGACCCCGCCGGGCGTCCGGTACGGGCGCGGGAGGTCCGGCTCCCGGCGGCGCAGCACGATGTGGGACAGCGCCATCAGGGCGTAACTGATGGTGGCGCCGAACACCGCGATGTTCAGCATGCGCGCCCCGTTCCCGGTGCCCGCCGCCAGCGCGAACCCGATCGCGCCGGGGATCAGCAGGCCCAGGTAGGGGGACTTGCGGCGGCTGGTCAACGACAGGAAGCGGGGCAGGTACCCGGCCCTGGACAGGGCGAACAACTGCCGCGAACCGGCGTAGATGAGCGAGAAGAACGAGGCCACCAGCCCCGCCAGACCCGCGTAGTTGACGAACCGGCTCAGCGCGGTGGGGTCACCGTCCCCCTGGAGCGCCACCACCAGCGGATTGCCCGCGTCCTGGATCGCGGCCGACCCCCGGGCGCCCGTCGACGCGAAGAACGTCAGCACGGCGAGGAGCACCAGGATCAGCATCGACAGGGAGAGGGCCCGGGGCATCGACCGCACCGGGTCCTTCGCCTCCTCGGCCGCGAGCGGGACGCCCTCCACGCCCAGGAAGAACCACATCCCGAACGGGAACGCCGCCCAGATGCCGAGCAGCCCGTACGGCAGCCAGGAGTTCGCCCCGAACGCCGACGCGTCGGCCGGGATGTCGTTCAGCCCGTCCGCCCGGAACTCGGTGAACGCGCCGGCCGCGAAGATGAGCAGCGCCGCCACCGCGATCGCCGTGACGATCAGGCTGAAGCGCAGCGCCTCGCCGACGCCCCACAGGTGGATGCCGATGAAGACGACGAAGCAGGTCAGGTAGACCGGCCAGCCGGACTCCAGGCCGAAGAGGCCGAGGGACTCGACGTAGTCGCCGATGAAGATGGAGATGGCGGCCGGTGCGAGGATGTACTCGATGAGGATCGCGGTCCCGGTGAGGAACCCGCCCCACGTGCCGAGCGCCCGGCGGGCGAAGCCGTAGCCGCCGCCCGCCGCCGGGAGGATCGCGGACAGCTCGGCCAGCGCGTACACCAGACAGGCGTACATCACGCCCATCAGGACGGTCGCTATCGCCAGCCCGCCGAAGCCTCCCTCGGCGAGGCCGATGTTCCAGCCGGAGAAGTCGCCGGAGACGACGTACCCGACGCCGAGGCCGGTGAGCAGCAGCCAGCCGGCGCTGCCCTGCCGCAGCGCCCGGCGCCGGAGGTAGTCGTCCGCGGCGGGGGAGGTGTTCTCGGTGTCTTCCAGCGTCATGGCAACAGCGCTCCCGCGTCGGTGGTCGGGACCCAATGGAATGGACCCATACCTTTGCGGTGGGTGGCCGCGAGCGCAAGCCCCATGCGTTACTTTCCGGTTACGCGCCCGCGCCCGCGCCCGCGCCCGCGCCTCCGCCGGGCCGCGCCCGCCGCCGGGGGTAAGCCCCCCGCCCTCCCGCCGGGCCGGGGGTCCTGCTCCGCCGGGCCGCGCCCCTCGCCCCGGCCGGGGGCGCCCCCCCGCCGGCCTACGCCAGGAAACCGCGCAGCAGCGCCGCCGTCCCCGCGCAGTGCTCCCGCATCACCTCGCGCGCCGCGTCCGCGTCCCCCTCCAGGACGGCCTCCACCAGTGCCGTGTGCTGGTGCTGCGAGTGCTCCAGGTTGCGTACGAGCAGGGGGATGCAGTCCAGCAGGTCGTTCACCGACGCCCGTACCGCCGCGTACTGCGCCGTCAGCGTCGGCGAACCGGACAGCTCCGCCAGCGTCAGGTGCAGCAGCGTGTCCTGGCGCCGGTAGTCGTCCAGCGGCGCGTCGTGCGTCGCCCGCAGGGCCGTGCGCAGCCGCTCGGCGTCCGCCTCCGACAGCCCGTGCGCGGCGCACAGCCCCGCCGCGCCCACCTCCAGCACCTCGCGGAAGCGCAGGGTGTCCTCCACGTCCACCGACGCGATGCGCCGCCGCAGCTCCGCCTCGCCCGTGTCGCCGGGCGCGCGGTCCCGGTGCAGAACGAACGTCCCGCCGTAGCGGCCGCGCCGGCTCTCCACCAGGCCCTGCTCCTGGAGGACCTTGAGAACCTCGCGCAGCGTGACCCGGCTGATCCCCATCCGGTCCGCCAGTTCCCGCTCGGCGGGCAGCCGCTCGCCGCCCGGCACCAGCCCGAGCCGTACGACCTGGAGGATCTGCTCCAGGGCCTCCTCGAAACCGTTGCCAGCCCGCACCGGCCGCAGCACGGGAGTCAACCGGTCCTCGGGCTCGTGGCCCGAGCTCTTCCTCGCCACCTCGCGGTTTCCCCTTCCCAAGCAATGGTCTCGCCCAATACCTTATGGCTCCCGGCTGACCGAAGGAGGAGCAATCCCGTGGCAGACCGCAAACCCCCGCTCGACGTCGAGGAACTGCGTGCCCTCGTCGCGAGCGGTGAGATCGACACAGTGGTCCTGGCCTTCCCCGATATGCAAGGGCGGCTTCAGGGCAAGCGGTTCGCCGCACCCTTCTTCCTCGACGAGGTACTGGAGCACGGCACCGAGGGCTGCAACTACCTCCTCGCCGTGGACGTGGAGCTCAACACCGTCGACGGCTACGACATGTCCTCCTGGGCCAAGGGCTACGGCGACTTCGCCATGCGCCCGGACCTGTCCACCCTGCGGCGCGTCCCCTGGAACGAGGGCACGGCCCTGCTCGTCGCCGACCTCACCTGGAACGACGGCTCGCCCGTCGTCGCCGCACCGCGCCAGATCCTGCGCCGCCAGCTGGAACGGCTCGCCGAACACGGCCTCACCGCCCACGTGGGCACCGAACTCGAGTTCATCGTCTTCAAGGACACCTACGAACAGGCGTGGAACGCGGACTACCGCGGCCTCACCCCGGCGAACCAGTACAACATCGACTACTCCGTCCTGGGCACCGGACGCATCGAGCCCCTGCTGCGCCGCATCCGCAACGAGATGGCCGCCGCGGGACTGACCGTGGAGTCGGCCAAGGGCGAGTGCAACCCCGGCCAGCACGAGATCGCGTTCAAGTACGACGAGGCCCTGGTCACCTGCGACCAGCACGCCATCTACAAGACCGGAGCCAAGGAGATCGCCTCCCAGGAGGGCTTCTCGCTCACCTTCATGGCGAAGTACAACGAGCGCGAGGGCAACTCCTGCCACATCCACCTGTCGCTGCAGGACGCCGACGGCCGCAATGTCATGGCGGGTAACGGACCCGGTGGCATGTCACAGGTCATGCGGCACTTCCTCGCCGGGCAGCTGGCCGCGCTGCGGGACTTCTCCCTGCTCTACGCGCCCAACGTCAACTCCTACAAGCGCTTCCAGCCCGGTTCCTTCGCTCCGACCGCCGTCGCCTGGGGTCACGACAACCGCACCTGCTCCCTGCGGGTGGTCGGCCACGGCCGCTCGACGCGGTTCGAGAACCGTCTCCCCGGTGGTGATGTCAACCCGCACCTCGCCGTCGCGGGCCTGGTCGCGGCCGGCCTGTACGGCATCGAGCAGCGGCTGGAACTCCCCGAGCCGTGCGAGGGCAACGCGTACACCGCCGACTACGCCCACGTCCCCACCACGCTGCGCGAGGCCGCGGAGCTCTGGGAGAAGAGCCCCCTCGCGAAGGCCGCCTTCGGGGACGAGGTCGTCGCCCACTACCGCAACATGGCGCGGGTCGAGCTCGAAGCCTTCGACGCCGCGGTGACCGACTGGGAGCTGCGCCGCTCCTTCGAACGCATGTAAGGACCCATGTGAGCACCGAGCACCTCGCAACCGAGCACCTCGTCCTCGACCCCGCCACCGAGGAGGTCGTCGCCACTGTCCCGGCCGCCACCGCCGCCGACATCGACGCCGCCGTCGTCCGCGCCGCCGCCGCCCAGCGCGACTGGGCGGCGGCCGCCCCCGCCGACCGCGCCCGCCTGCTGCGCCGCTTCGCCACCGTCGTCGACGAGCACGTCGAGGAACTGGCCCGGCTCGAGGTCCGCGAGGCGGGCCACACCCTCGGCAACGCCCGCTGGGAGGCCGGCAACGTCCGCGACCTGCTCGACTACGCCGCCGGGGGAGTGGAGCGCCTCAACGGCCGGCAGATCCCCGTCCCGGGCGGGCTCGACATCACGATCCTCGAACCGCTCGGCGTCATCGGCGTGATCGCCCCGTGGAACTTCCCCATGCCGATCGCCGCCTGGGGCACCGCACCCGCCCTCGCGGCCGGCAACGCGGTCGTCCTCAAGCCGGCCGAGACCACACCCCTCACGGCGCTGCGGCTCGCCGAACTGGCCCTGGAGGCGGGCCTGCCGGAGAACCTCTTCCAGGTACTGCCGGGCGCCGGCCCCGTGGCGGGCGACGCGCTCGTCCGGCACCCCGGCGTAGCCAAGATCGTCTTCACCGGATCCACCCGCGTCGGCAAGCAGGTCATGGCGAAGTGCGCCGACCGTGTGAAGCGCGTGACCCTCGAACTCGGCGGCAAGAGTCCCAACATCGTCTTCGCCGACGCCGACATCCCGGCCGCGGCCGCCGCCACCCCCATGTCCTTCCTGGACAACTCCGGCCAGGACTGCTGCGCCCGCACCCGCATCCTCGTCCAGCGCTCCGTCTACGACCGCTTCCTGGAGCTCCTCACGCCGGCCATCGAGGAGATCGTCGTCGGTGACCCGTCCGACGAGAGGACCCAGATGGGCCCCCTCATCTCCCGGGCCCAGCTGGAACGGGTGCGGGGGTACGTCCCCGACGACGCCACCGCCATCCGCGGCAAGGCCCCCGAGGGCCCCGGCTTCTGGTTCCCGCCCACCGTCCTCACCGGCCTCGCCCCCGACGCGCCCGCCGCCGTCGAGGAGGTCTTCGGGCCCGTCGCCGTGGTCCTCCCCTTCGACGACGAGGCGGACGCGATCCGGCTCGCCAACGCCACCGAGTACGGCCTGTCCGGCTCCGTCTGGACCCGGGACGTCGGCCGGGCGCTGCGCGTCTCGGACGCCGTCCGGGCGGGGAACCTCTCCGTCAACTCCCACTCCAGCGTCCGTTACTGGACCCCGTTCGGCGGTTACCAGCAGTCCGGCCTCGGCCGTGAACTCGGCCCCGACGCCCTCACCGCCTTCACCGAAACCAAGAACGTCTTCATCAGCACGGAGGCCTGACCCATGACCGAAACCCCTGTGTGCCGCCGCCTCACCGGCCGTACCGCCGTCATCACCGGCGCCGGCAGCGGCATCGGCCTCGCCACCACGCGCCGCCTCGCCTCCGAGGGCGCCCACGTCGTCTGCGGCGACATCGACGAGCAGGCGGGCAAGGCGGCGGCCGACGAGGTCGGCGGGATGTTCGTACGCGTCGACGTCACCGACGCCGACGAGGTCGAGGCGCTCTTCAAGGCCGCGTACGACACCTACGGCAGCGTCGACATCGCCTTCAACAACGCGGGGATCTCGCCGCCCGAAGACGACTCCATCCTCACCACCGGCCTGGAGGCGTGGAAGCGGGTCCAGGAGGTCAACCTCACCTCGGTCTACCTCTGCTGCAAGGCCGCCATCCCGTACATGCGGCGCCAGGGCAGGGGCTCCATCATCAACACCGCCTCGTTCGTGGCCGTCATGGGCGCGGCCACGAGCCAGATCTCCTACACCGCCTCCAAGGGGGGCGTCCTCGCCATGTCGCGCGAGCTGGGCGTGCAGTTCGCCCGCGAGGGCATCCGCGTCAACGCCCTGTGCCCCGGCCCGGTGAACACCCCGCTCCTCCAGGAGCTGTTCGCCAAGGACCCCGAGCGCGCCGCCCGCCGCCTCGTCCACATCCCGGCCGGGCGCTTCGCCGAGGCGGAGGAGATCGCGGCCGCCGTCGCGTTCCTGGCGAGCGACGACTCCTCGTTCGTCAACGCCACCGACTTCCTCGTCGACGGCGGCATCTCCGGCGCGTACGTCACCCCCCTGTAGCCCACCCGCCACCCACCCGGCGGCCGGGCGTCGCGTCGCACG
>NZ_BAAASR010000052.1:125884-128937 GCF_039532985.1 Streptomyces gobitricini
CGGCCGCCCTGCGCGGACCGGGCCCCGCCCGGACGGCCACGGCCCCGCCCGGACGGCCACGGCCCGACCGACGCATCCGCCGACCGACGCATCCGCCGCCCGCCGGACCCGACGGCGTCGGTGGCGCCGCAGGGCTCCTGGCGCTCCGGTTGCTCCGCGGGCAACCGGACCGCACCACCGACGACGGCACCCGGCCCTTCCGCCGGGCCCGACGGCGTCGGTGGCGCCGTCCCGGACCAGGCCCCCGCCGACACCGCGCACGCCCCCTAAAGTGACCGCATGAGCATGACGACCCCTCCCGCTACGCCCGGCGGCGTGGGGGGAGCCCCAGGCTGGTACCCGAACCCCGCCGACCCCGCCGTCGAGCACTGGTGGGACGGCACCGCCTGGACCGGGCACACCCGCGCCGCCATCACCGGCGCCGCCACCACCGTCATGGCGGCCCCGCGCCCGCGGCGGCGCACCGGCCGCGTCCTGGCCGCCGCCGCGGGGATCGCGGTGGTGGCCGTGACCGCCGCGGCGGCGGTCGTCCTCGGCTCCGGCGAAGAGACTCCCGCGGACGCCGGGAACAGCCCCGCGCCGCCGCCGGCCACCGTCTCCGCCGCGCCCACGCCCGCCCCGGCGACGGCCTCCCCGGACGAGGAGGACCCCACGGTCGTCGTGGACCAGCTCAACGGCATCACCCTGCCGATCCTCGACGGCTGGGAGAGGCCGGAGTACACCGCGCAGGACGTACCGACCGTGTCGACCGTCGCCGACGATCCGTGTCCCGCCGCGAGCAGCCGCTCCTGCAAGCGCGGCTCGGTGTCCTCCTTCACCGCCACGGCCACCGGCACCAGCGACCCCCGGGCCATCGCCGAGGAGGACATCGGCAAGGCCGCCGAGCGCGCCTTCGAGGAGGACGCCCTCGGTGTCCGGCTCCACGGCGGCATCCGCTCCCACCGGGTGGTCGCCGAGCGGCCCGCCGTCGTCGCCGGACGCACCGGCCACCTGGTCCGCTGGCAGGTCACCACCAACCAGGGCCCCGGCGGCTACGTCCAGTCCCTGGTCTTCCCCTCGTCCCTCGGCAGCGAATCGCCGGTGATCGTACGGTTCGTCTTCTCCGCCGGACCGGGCGCCCCGCCACCGGCCACCATGGACGAGATCACCCGGGGCATCCGCCCCATCGGCAGCTCGACCGGCGGGGGAGTCGGCAGCTCCATCGGCCCCTGACGGTGCCGGTCGGGCGTCGGAGGCCGGAGGTCGGAGGCCGGAGGTCAGAGGAACGTCAGCCCCTCGCCCCGGTACGTCGGTACGGTCGCCGTGACCCGGTCGCCCTCTATCAGGTGCAGCGCGTCGAACCGCTCGCACAGCTCGCCCGCCTTGGCGTGCCGGAACCACACCTTGTCGCCGATCAGCAGGTCGTCGGCGGGGGAGCCCAGCAGCGGGGTCTGCACCTCGCCCGCCCCCTCCCGCGGGTCGTACCGCAGCCCCTCGGGGAGGTACGGCACCGGCAGCCGGTCCGCGCCCGCCGCACCCGACGCGGGGTAGCCGCCACCGAGCACGGTCACCACGCCCAGTCCCGGCCGGCGCACCACGGGCTGCGCGAACAGCGCCGCCGGACGGCCCGTGAACGACGTGTAGTCGTCGAACAGCCGCGGCACGTACAGCCCCGACCCGGCCGCGATCTCGGTCACCGCGTCCTCGGCGGCCGTGTGCTGGACGCTCCCCGTCCCGCCCCCGTTGACGAACTCCAGGTCCGGCACCACCGCCCGTACCGCCGCCACCACGGCCGCGCGCCGCGCCGCGAGCTCCCGCCGCGCGGCCGCCTGCATCAACCGCACCGCCCGCGACCGCACCGGCCGCCCCGCGATCGCGTCACCCACACCGGCGACATGGCCCTCGTACGCCATCAGCCCGACGAGCCGGAACCCCGGGCGGCGCGCCACCGACCGTGCCAGCTCCGCCACCTGGGCCGGCGCCCGCAGCGGTGAGCGCCGCGCCCCGATCCGTACCCGGCCGCCCAGCAGCCGCAACGCCGTGTCCAGCTCCAGGCAGACCCGGACCTCCTCGGCGCCCCCGTCCCGGGCCCGGTCGATCAGGTCCAACTGAGCCGTGTCGTCGACCATCACGGTCACCGCGCCCGCGAGCTTGGCGTCCCCCGAGAGCTCGGCGAACCCGGCACGGTCCGCCGAGGGGTAGGCCAGCAGGACGTCGTCGAACCCGGCGCGCGCCAGCCACAGCGACTCGTCCAGCGTGAACGACATGACCCCCGCGAACCCGTCCCGGGCCAGCACCCGTTCCAGCAGCCCGCGGCAGCGTACGGACTTGCTCGCCACCCGTATCGGCTTCCCTCCGGCCCGGCGGACCAGATCGTCGGCGTTCGCGTCGAACGCCTCCAGGTCGACGACGGCGACGGGCGCGTCGAGGTGGGCGGTGGCCCGGTCGTACCGGGCTCGGTCAGCGGCACGCGGAGTCATGGCCAGAGCCTGCCAGAACCGCCTACCCGGGGGTAGGGGGATGTTCCGGTCAGATCCGCCCCGACCTGCGACCTCGTTCCCGATCAGGCGGACGCAGCCCGTAGAGTGACCCACGCGCTGACGAACGGGCCTGCCCCGCAAGGCGATCCGGACGGCACCGAGGGGGGCGGATGAGCACCGAGGCACGACACCCTTCGTCCCGCGCCACGGACACCACGCGCCCCTCGTCCTCGATACCGGCCCTCACCCCGCCGTCAGCGGCGCCCGGCACCGCTCCGGTGCGCGCCGGCCGGCCGGCCCCGGCTCCCGGCACGCCTTCCGACTCCCGGCACGCCACTCCCGCCGCCCCGCCGGCGCCCCTGGCCTCCGCAGGCGCCCCGGCCCCGGCAGCGCCGGCCGTCGAGACCACCGCCCGGCTGCGTCCGGCCCGCGACTCCGCTGCCGCCCCGCCACCCCCCTGGGCCCCGCCCGTCACACCGGCACCTGGACCCGCGCCCACCCGCCCCGCCGCCACGCAGCAGGCCCGGCCCGCTGCCGTCCAGCAGGCCGCGCCTGTCACACCGCCCGCGCCCACCCGCCCCGCCACACCGCCCG
>NZ_BAAASR010000053.1:0-34565 GCF_039532985.1 Streptomyces gobitricini
GACCTTGGACGGGTCCTTGCCGGAGAACGCACCGCCACCATGGCGGGCCATACCGCCGTACGTGTCAATAATGATCTTGCGGCCGGTCAGACCGGCGTCACCCATCGGACCACCGATCTCGAACCGCCCGGTCGGATTGACCAGCAGCCGGTAGCCATCGGTGTCGAGCTTGATCCCGTCGTCCAGAAGCTGCTTGAGGACGTGCTCGACGACGAACTCACGGATGTCCGGCGCCAGCAGCGACTCGAGGTCGATGTCCGAGGCGTGCTGGGAGGAGACGACCACCGTGTCCAGACGGACGGCCTTGTCGCCGTCGTACTCGATGGTGACCTGGGTCTTGCCGTCGGGACGCAGGTAAGGGATGGTGCCGTTCTTACGGACCTCCGTCAGGCGCTTGGACAACCGGTGCGCGACATGGATCGGCAGCGGCATCAGCTCCGGCGTCTCGTCCGACGCGTACCCGAACATCAACCCCTGGTCGCCCGCGCCCTGCTTGTCGAGCTCGTCACCTTCGTCACCTGCGGCGGCACCCTCCACACGCTTCTCGTACGCGGTGTCGACACCCTGCGCGATGTCCGGCGACTGCGCGCCGATCGAGACCGAGACGCCGCACGACGCGCCGTCGAAGCCCTTCTTCGAGGAGTCGTAACCGATCTCCAGGATCTTGTTGCGCACGAGCGTGGGAATGTCGGCGTACGCCTTGGTCGTCACCTCACCGGCCACGTGCACCAGACCGGTGGTGATCAACGTTTCCACGGCGACACGGGAGGTGGGGTCCTCCCGCAGCAGCGCATCGAGAATCGTGTCGCTGATCTGGTCAGCGATCTTGTCGGGGTGACCCTCGGTCACGGACTCCGAGGTGAAGAGACGACGGGACACAACGCTCCCTGGGTTTGCAGCGGCTGCTGGCTGATCATTTGCGGACCGGCAGGGGGCTGCGCCCCGCGTCGTTCCGAGGACAGTTTATCGGGCGCTCTCGGCCGTTGGACCAGGTGTCTCGCACGGTGGGAGGGTGATCGGCCACATCTGCCGGGTCCTCGAGCGGAGGATCGGCTCTCACTTCGGGCCGGAACGCCGGTTTTCTTAGGGTTTCATCCCCCCAAAGGGGCGAATTCAGAAATTCATTCCGATTTGTCCGAGTCGCCGTCGACCGGCCCGGCGAGCCGTGGAACGACGAGGTCCCAGACCGTCTCCGCCAGGGCCTCCTTCGGCCCGTACGGTACGGGCGTCTCCGCGCCGTCCGCGGCCAGCACCACGGCCTCGTTCTCCTCGGAGCCGAAGGTCTTGCGCTCCCCCACCTCGTTCACCACGAGCAGATCGCAGCCCTTGCGACGGAGCTTGTCCCGACCATTGGCCAAAACATCGTCCGTCTCGGCGGCGAAGCCGACGATCACCTGGTCCGGACGTGCCCGCTCCACCGAGATCTCGGCCAGGATGTCCGGGTTGCGTACGAGCGTGATGGGGACCGGCTCCTGGCCGTCCTTCTTCTTGATCTTGCCTTCGGCGTACGCGGCGGGGCGGAAGTCCGCGACGGCCGCGGCCATCACCACGGCGTCCGCGTCGGCCGCCGCCTTGAGTACCGCCTCGCGCAGCTGCACGGCGGTGCCCACGCGGACGACCTCCACGCCCGCCGGGTCCGGCAGGCCCGTGTTGGCCTCGATCAGCGTCACCCGGGCGCCCCGGGCGGCGGCGGTCCCGGCCAGGGCGTACCCCTGCTTGCCGGAGGAACGGTTCCCCAGGTAGCGCACCGGGTCCAGCGGCTCACGGGTGCCGCCGGCGCTCACCACGACATGGCGGCCCGCGAGGTCGGGGCCGACGGCGGCGCCGCGCGCGAGCACCCGGCGGCAGACGTCGAAGATCCGGCCGGGGTCGGGCAGCCGGCCCTTGCCGGTGTCGGCGCCGGTGAGCCGGCCCACGGCCGGCTCGATCACGAGGGCGCCACGGCGTCGCAGCGTGGCGACGTTCTCCTGGGTGGCCGGGTGCTCCCACATCTCGGTGTGCATCGCGGGCGCGAAGACCACCGGGCACCGGGCGGTGAGGAGGGTGTTGGTCAGCAGGTCGTCGGCGAGGCCGTGGGCGGCCTTGGCCAGCATGTCGGCCGTGGCCGGGGCGACGACCACGAGGTCGGCGTGCTGCCCGATGCGGACGTGCGGCACCTCGTGGACGTCCGACCAGACCTCGGTCGAGACGGGGTACCCGGACAGTGCGGACCAGGTGGCCGCGCCGACGAAGTTCAGGGCGGACGCGGTCGGAACGACCCGTACGTCATGGCCGGACTCGGTGAGCCGCCGCAGCAGCTCGCACGCCTTGTAGGCGGCGATGCCGCCGCTGACCCCGAGGACGACCTTCGGCTTGTCCACTCAACGCCTCCCGGCTCCGTGACTCGTACGAGTCGCACGAGTCGTACGAGTCCATGACACACCACAGGCCCGGCGGAGTGTCCACCGGGCCTGTCATGGTTCGTGCGGTGGGGCGCCTACTGGGCCGGGCCCTCGATGGCCTCGGAGGTCAGCAGACCCGCGTTGATCTCCCGCAGGGCGATCGAGAGCGGCTTCTCGTGGACGTGGGTGTCCACCAGCGGACCGACGTACTCCAGCAGGCCCTCACCGAGCTGCGAGTAGTACGCGTTGATCTGACGCGCACGCTTGGCCGCGTAGATCACGAGGCTGTACTTCGAGTCAGTGGCCTCGAGCAGCTCGTCGATCGGCGGGTTGATGATGCCCTCGGGCGCGGTGATGGAAGAGGACACGCTCTACCTTCCGAAAAACTTCTGGAAAATGGGACAAAGATCAAACAACTTGCATCAAGGCTAGCAGCTCACGGGCTACGTCCTCGACGGAGGTGTTGACGAGGGTGGTGTCGAACTCGGACTCCGCCGCCAGTTCGATCTTGGCCGCCTCCAGACGCCGCTCGATGACCTCCGGCGGCTCGGTGCCCCGGCCGGTCAGCCGGCGGACCAGCTCCTCCCAGCTCGGCGGCGCCAGGAAGACCAGCTGTGCCTCCGGCATCGACTCGCGGACCAGCCGCGCGCCCTGGAGGTCGATCTCCAGCAGCACGGGCTCGCCCGCTTCGAGCCGCTCCAGTACCGCCCGGCGCGGCGTCCCGTAGCGGTTGCCGGCGAACTCGGCCCACTCCAGCAGCTCACCGTTGGCGACCAGCTTGTCGAACTCGTCGTCGGTGACGAAGTGGTACTGCACACCGTCCCGCTCGCCGGGCCGCGGCATGCGGGTCGTGGCGGACACCGACAACCAGACCTCGGGGTGGACCTTGCGCATATGAGCGACGACCGTGCTCTTGCCGACCCCGGAGGGGCCGGAGAGCACGGTCAGTCGCGGACGTACGTCCGGGGGCTCGGGGGCGGTCCCCCGGGATGTTGCTGCCATGGGGCGATTATTCCAGGTTTACTCCAGTGCCCCGGACGTCAGGCCCCGGTGCTGCCGAACTCGCGCTCCAGGGAGGCGATCTGGTTGGAACCGAGACCCCGGACACGGCGGCTCTCGGAGATGCCGAGCCGCTCCATGATCTGCTTGGCGCGGACCTTGCCCACGCCCGGCAGGGACTCCAGGAGGGCGGAGACCTTCATCTTGCCGATGACCTCGTTCTCCTGGCCCTGCTTGATGACCTCCTGGAGCGAGGCGCCGGAGTGCTTGAGTCGATTCTTGACCTCGGCCCGCTCCCGGCGAGCCGCGGCGGCCTTTTCGAGCGCGGCTGCGCGCTGTTCAGGGGTAAGGGGCGGAAGAGCCACGCCTACGTCACCTCGGATGTCGAACTGTCGGATACGGACCGGTGAGGAACCTAGTCGGCCCACACCAGGGGAGCAACGAGCAACGCAGTGCACGTTGGCTCTGCGTCGGAGACTAGCGGCCATGGCCGCCAGAGTCAGCGAGAACAGCGGAAAAGTCCTGGTCAGCATCGATCTACCCAGACATTAACGACATAACGACCCGGTTTTCCGCGCAGATTCCGACCATGGCCCCGACGGGCACGTCGAAGGTGAGGTGCGTCACACCCCCGACGCCGGAACCCACGGTCACCTCGGGGTGACCGTGGGCTCCGAAAGAGGGGCTGGCGGGCGTCAGGCGCCGACCGCCGCCCGTACCTCGTCGGCGTACCGCTCCGCCGCCGCGCGCAGCGGCGCCGCGTCCGGTCCGTGGCGCAGCACGCCCCGGCTGACGCTCGGGACGACATTGCGCACGGCCTTGCCGAAGACGGACGGCAGATCGGCCGGGGTCGCGCCCTGGGCGCCGATGCCGGGTGCGAGCAGCGGGCCGTTGATGTCCAGGTCGTACGCGGAGAGGTCGCCGAGCGTGGCGCCCACGACCGCGCCGAAGGACCCGAGGGGGGTCTGGCCCGCGTTGTCGGCGGCGAGGTGGGCCAGCATGGCCGCGGCGACGGTGCGGCCGGCCGGGTCCTCGGTGCGCACCGCGCGCTGGACCTCGGCGCCCTCCGGGTTGGAGGTGAGGGCCAGGACGAACAGGCCGCAGCCGCTCCGGCGTGCCAGGTCGACGGCCGGCTCCAGGGAGCCGTACCCGAGGTACGGGGAGACGGTGAGGGCGTCGGCGAAGAGCGGCGAGTCCTCGTGGAGGAACGTCTCCGCGTAGGCGGCCATCGTGGAGCCGATGTCGCCGCGCTTGGCGTCCATGACGACCAGCGCGCCCGCCTCCCGCAGGTCCGCGACGGCCTTCTCCAGGACGGCGATGCCGCGCGAGCCGAACCGCTCGAAGAAGGCGCTCTGCGGCTTGAAGACCGCCACCCGGTCGGCGAGGGCCTCGACGACCGTGCGCGTGAAGCGCTCCAGGCCCGGTACGTCGTCGTTCAGGCCCCACGCGGACAGCAGGGAGCCGTGCGAGTCGATACCGACGCACAGCGGGCCACGGGCGTCCATGGCGTGCCGGAGGCGGGCGCCGAAGGGTTCGAGCGGGCTCATACCGCGGCCTTCCGGGTGTCGGCGCCGACGGCCTCGGCGAGGGTGGCGTACGGGGAGGCGTTCAGCCGGGCCGCGAGGCCCTTGTGGATGGCGCGGGCGTAGAAGGGGCCCTCGTAGACGAAGGCGCTGTAGCCCTGGACCAGCGTGGCACCGGCCAGGATGCGCTGCCAGGCGTCCTCGGCGTTCTCGATGCCGCCGACGCCGACGAGGGTGAGGCGGTCGCCCACGCGCGCGTGGAGGCGGCGCAGCACCTCCAGGGAGCGCTGCTTGAGCGGCGCGCCCGACAGGCCGCCGGTCTCGCCGGTGAGGTGCGCCGGTGACTTCAGGCCCTCGCGGGCGATGGTGGTGTTGGTGGCGATGATGCCGTCCAGGCCCAGTTCGACGGCGAGGTCAGCGACCGCGTCGACGTCCTCGTCGGCCAGGTCGGGCGCGATCTTGACGAGGAGCGGGACACGGCGGTCGGTGACCGTGCGGTCGGCGGCCTCGCGGACGGCCGTCAGGAGGGGCCTGAGGGACTCCGTGGCCTGGAGGTTGCGCAGCCCCGGGGTGTTCGGCGAGGAGACGTTGACGACCAGGTAGTCGGCGTGGCGGGCGAGCCGCTCGGTCGACTTCACGTAGTCGGCGGCCGCCTCGGCCTCCGGGACGACCTTGGTCTTGCCGATGTTGACGCCGACGACCGTCCTGAAGACCGGCACGCGCGCGTGGAGGCGGGCCGCGACGGCGGCCGAGCCGTCGTTGTTGAAGCCCATGCGGTTGATCAGGGCGCGGTCCGGCACGAGGCGGAAGAGGCGCTTCCTGGGGTTGCCGGGCTGTGGCTCGCCGGTGACCGTGCCGATCTCGACGTGGTCGAAACCGAGCATCGCCATGCCGTCGATGGCGACGGCGTTCTTGTCGAAGCCGGCGGCGAGGCCGAACGGGCCGTGCATCCGCAGCCCGAACGCCTCGGTGCGCAGCTCCTTGTGGCGGGGGGCGAGCGCGGCGGCGAGGAAGGTGCGCAGCACGGGGACGCGGGCGGCGAGCCGGATCCAGCGGAAGGCCAGGTGATGAGCCCGTTCGGGGTCCATCCGGGTGAAGAACAGCCGGAAGAAGAGCTTGTACATGGTGGTGGTGTCCTCATGAGGAGGGGGACACCGTTTCCGGTGTCCCCCTCGTGGGCTGCTAGTCGCGGGCCGCGATCAGGTGCTGTGCGTGTTCCTGGAGGGAGCGGACACCCACTCCGCCGTGGTTGAGCGCGTCGATGCCCTGGACGGCGGCGGCGAGCGCCTGGACCGTCGTCAGGCACGGGACACCGCGGGCCACGGCCGCGGTGCGGATCTCGTAGCCGTCGAGGCGGCCGCCGGTGCCGTAGGGGGTGTTGACGATGAGGTCGACCTCGCCGTCGTGGATGAGGCCGACGATGGTCTTCTCACCGCCCGGGCCCTCGCCCTCGGACTGCTTGCGCACGACGGTGGCGCTGATGCCGTTGCGCTTGAGGACCTCGGCGGTGCCGGAGGTGGCCAGCAGCTCGAAGCCGTGGGCGACCAGCTCGCGGGCGGGGAAGATCATCGAGCGCTTGTCGCGGTTGGCGACCGAGATGAAGGCGCGGCCCTTGGTGGGCAGCGGGCCGTAGGCGCCGGCCTGCGACTTGGCGTACGCGGTGCCGAAGACCGCGTCGATGCCCATGACCTCGCCGGTGGAGCGCATCTCCGGGCCGAGCACCGTGTCGACGCCGCGCCCGTGCACGTCGCGGAAGCGCGACCACGGCATCACGGCCTCCTTGACGGAGATCGGCGCGTCCAGCGGCAGGGTGCCGCCGTCGCCGTTCCTCGGCAGCAGGCCCTCCTCGCGCAGCTCGGCGATGGTGGCACCGAGCGAGATGCGGGCGGCGGCCTTCGCCAGCGGCACGGCGGTCGCCTTGGAGGTGAAGGGGACGGTCCGGGAGGCGCGGGGGTTGGCCTCCAGGACGTACAGGATGTCCCCGGCCATCGCGAACTGGATGTTGATCAGGCCGCGGACGCCGACGCCCTTGGCGATCGCCTCGGTGGAGGCGCGCAGGCGCTTGATGTCGAAGCCGCCGAGCGTGATCGGGGGCAGGGCGCAGGCCGAGTCGCCGGAGTGGATGCCGGCCTCCTCGATGTGCTCCATGACGCCGCCGAGGTAGAGCTCGGTGCCGTCGTACAGGGCGTCGACGTCGATCTCGATGGCGTCGTCGAGGAACCGGTCGACCAGCACCGGGCGGGTCGGGGAGATCTCGGTCGACTCGGCGATGTACGCCTCCAGGCGCGCCTCGTCGTACACGATCTCCATGCCGCGTCCGCCGAGCACGTACGACGGGCGTACGAGGACGGGGTAGCCGATCTCGTCGGCGATGGCCTTGGCGCCGGCGAAGGTGGTCGCGGTGCCGTGCTTGGGGGCGGGCAGGCCGGCCTCGGCGAGGACCTGCCCGAAGGCGCCGCGGTCCTCGGCGGCGTGGATGGCCTCCGGCGGGGTGCCGACGACCGGCACGCCGTTGTCCTTGAGCGCCTGGGCGAGGCCCAGCGGGGTCTGGCCCCCGAGCTGGACGACGACGCCCGCGACGGGGCCGGCGAGGGTCTCGGCGTGGACGATCTCCAGCACGTCCTCGAGCGTCAGCGGCTCGAAGTACAGGCGGTCGGAGGTGTCGTAGTCGGTCGAGACCGTCTCGGGGTTGCAGTTGACCATCACGGTCTCGTAGCCCGCGTCGCTCAGGGCGAAGGAGGCGTGGACGCACGAGTAGTCGAACTCGATGCCCTGGCCGATGCGGTTGGGGCCGGAGCCCAGGATGATCACCGCGGGCTTCTCGCGCGGCGCGACCTCGCTCTCCTCGTCGTACGAGGAGTAGAAGTACGGGGTCTTGGCGGCGAACTCGGCGGCGCAGGTGTCGACCGTCTTGTAGACCGGGCGGACACCGAGGGCGTGGCGGACCTCGCGGACGACGTCCTCGCGCAGGCCGCGGATCCCGGCGATCTGGGCGTCGGAGAAGCCGTGGCGCTTGGCCTCGGCCAGCAGCTCGGGGCCGAGCTTCTCGGCGGCGGCGAGCTCGTCGGCGATCTCCTTGATCAGGAACATCTGGTCGACGAACCAGGGGTCGATCTTCGTGGAGTCGAAGACCTCCTGCGGTGTGGCGCCGGCCCGGATGGCCTGCATGACGGTGTTGATGCGGCCGTCGGTGGGGCGCACGGCCTCCCGCAGCAACTCGTCCTTGTCGCCGGGCTCGCCGGTGAAGCTGAACTGGCTGCCCTTCTTCTCCAGGGAGCGCAGGGCCTTCTGGAGGGCCTCGGTGAAGTTCCGCCCGATGGCCATGGCCTCGCCGACCGACTTCATGGTCGTGGTGAGCGTGGAGTCGGCGGACGGGAACTTCTCGAAGGCGAATCGGGGTGCCTTGACGACGACGTAGTCGAGAGTCGGCTCGAAGGAGGCCGGTGTCTTCTCGGTGATGTCGTTGGGGATCTCGTCGAGCGTGTAGCCGACGGCGAGCCGAGCGGCGATCTTCGCGATCGGGAATCCGGTGGCCTTCGAGGCGAGCGCGGAGGAGCGGGAGACACGCGGGTTCATCTCGATGACGATGACCCGGCCGTCCTCGGGGTTGACCGCGAACTGGATGTTGCAGCCGCCCGTGTCGACGCCGACCTCACGGATGATCGCGATGCCGACGTCACGGAGGATCTGGTACTCGCGGTCGGTGAGGGTCATCGCCGGGGCGACGGTGATCGAGTCGCCGGTGTGCACGCCCATCGGGTCGAAGTTCTCGATGGAGCAGACGACCACGACGTTGTCGTGCTTGTCGCGCATCAGCTCCAGCTCGTACTCCTTCCAGCCGAGGATGGACTCCTCCAGGAGCACCTCGGTGGTGGGGGACAGCGTCAGACCCTGGCCGGCGATGCGGCGCAGTTCCTCCTCGTCGTGGGCGAAGCCCGAGCCGGCGCCGCCCATGGTGAAGGAGGGGCGGACGACGACGGGGTAGCCGCCGAGCGTCTCGACGCCCTTGAGGACGTCGTCCATGGAGTGGCAGATCACCGAACGGGCGGACTCGCCGTGGCCGATCTTGGCGCGGACGGCCTCCACGACGCCCTTGAACAGGTCGCGGTCCTCGCCCTTGTGGATGGCCTCGACGTTGGCGCCGATCAGCTCGACACCGTACTTCTCCAGCACACCCTGCTCGTGCATGGAGATGGCGGTGTTGAGGGCGGTCTGGCCGCCGAGGGTGGGCAGGAGCGCGTCGGGGCGCTCCTTGGCGATGATCTTCTCGACGAACTCCGGGGTGATCGGCTCGACGTACGTGGCGTCGGCGATCTCCGGGTCGGTCATGATCGTCGCCGGGTTGGAGTTCACCAGGATGACGCGCAGACCCTCGGACTTGAGGACGCGGCACGCCTGGGTGCCTGAGTAGTCGAACTCGGCGGCCTGGCCGATGACGATCGGGCCGGAGCCGATGACCAGGACGGACTGGATATCGGTGCGCTTAGGCACGCTCGGCCTCCATCAGGGATACGAAGCGGTCGAAGAGGTACGCGGCGTCGTGCGGTCCGGCTGCCGCTTCGGGGTGGTACTGGACGCTGAAGGCCGGCTGGTCGAGCAGCTGGAGGCCCTCCACCACGTTGTCGTTCAGACAGACGTGGGAGACCTCGGCGCGGCCGTAGGGGGTGTCGGACACCTTGTCGAGGGGTGCGTCGACGGCGAAGCCGTGGTTGTGCGCGGTGACCTCGACCTTGCCGGTCGTACGGTCCTGCACGGGCTGGTTGATGCCGCGGTGGCCGTACTTCAGCTTGTAGGTGCCGAAGCCGAGCGCGCGGCCCAGGATCTGGTTGCCGAAGCAGATGCCGAACAGGGGTGTCTTCCGCGCCAGGACGGCCTGCATCACGGAGACGGGGCCGTCGGCGGTGGCGGGGTCGCCGGGGCCGTTGGAGAAGAACACACCGTCGGGGCCGACGGCGTAGACGTCCTCGGCGGTGGCGGTGGCGGGCAGCACATGCACCTCGATGCCGCGCTCGGCCATCCGGTGCGGGGTCATGCCCTTGATGCCGAGGTCGACGGCGGCGACGGTGAACCTCTTCTCGCCGATGGCGGGAACGACGTACGGCTCCTCCGTCGCCACCTCGGCGGCCAGGTTCGCGCCCTTCATCTGCGGGGCGCCCTGGACCTTGGCGAGCAGGGCCGCGTCGTCCGCGATCGCCTCGCCGGAGAAGATGCCGACGCGCATGGCGCCGCGCTCCCGGAGGTGGCGGGTGAGGGCGCGGGTGTCGATGCCGCTGATGCCCACGACGCCCTGGGCGGCCAGCTCGTCGTCGAGCGTGCGGCGGGAGCGCCAGTTGGAGGGGACGCGGGCGGGGTCGCGGACGACGTAGCCGGCGACCCAGATCTTCCCGGACTCGGGGTCCTCGTCGTTGACACCGGTGTTGCCGACGTGCGGCGCGGTCATCACGACGACCTGGCGGTGGTACGACGGGTCGGTCAGGGTCTCCTGGTAGCCGGTCATGCCGGTGGAGAAGACGGCCTCGCCGAAGGTCTCCCCCACGGCCCCGTAGGCACGGCCGCGGAAGATGCGGCCGTCCTCCAGGACGAGTACGGCGGGAACCCTGGTTCCCCGGGTGGAGGTGGTCATCGTGCGGTGCCTTCCGTCGTGGTGATCATGGTGTTCAGAGTGTCGGCCCAGGTGGTGTGCTCCGCCGCCCGGTCGGAGCGGAAACCGGAGTCGATCAGGGTGTCGCCGTGTTCCCAGGTGACGACCAGCAGGCCGCCCTCGGCGAGGACCTTGCCCGCGATGCCCTTGTCGAGCCGGGCCCCGCGCAGCCGGCCGGCCGGGACGAAGAAGTCGCGCGCCCCGGGGCGTACGACGTCCAGGCCCGCGTCGGTGAGCGTCAGCTCCACACGGCTGCGGGTACCCAGGCCGTGCGCGACGATCCGGTCGAGCCACTGCCCGGCGGTGGTGGAGCCGTGGTAGCGCCCGCTCATCGTCAGTCTCGCCGCACCGGGGGCGTCCGGCGCGGCGGGCAGGTCCGGGAGACCGGACTGGAGACTGCCGCGCCACTTCCACCCCTGGCGCATCAGCCAGTAGACGAGGGCGATGAAGAGCAGCAGTCCGGCGACCCAGCCGAGCCGGGCGGCCCAGTCGGTCACCTCGGCGGATTTCTGCTCCGCGGCCAGTTCGAAGAGTGTCACGCCAGTTTCCCGTCCATGAGCGTCGCCCGGCCCCGCAGGAAGGTGTGGGTGACACGCCCCGGCAGCTCGCGGCCCTCGTAGGGCGTGTTGCGGCTGCGGGAGGCGAAGCCCGCGGGGTCCACGGCACCACGGTATGCCGGATCGACGAGGGTGAGGTTGGCGGGCTCACCAGCCGAGACGGGGCGTCCGTGGCCGGTGGCGCGGCCGATCCGCGCGGGCGCGAACGACATGCGGTCGGCGACTCCGGCCCAGTCCAGCAGGCCGGTCTCGACCATCGTGTGCTGCACGACGGAGAGCGCGGTCTCCAGGCCGACCATGCCCATGGCGGCCGCGGCCCACTCGCAGTCCTTGTCCTCGTGCGGGTGCGGGGCGTGGTCGGTGGCGACGATGTCGATCGTGCCGTCGGCCAGCGCCTCGCGCAGCGCCATGACGTCGCGCTCGGTGCGCAGCGGCGGGTTGACCTTGTAGACCGGGTTGTACGAGCGGACCAGTTCGTCGGTCAGGAGGAGGTGGTGCGGGGTGACCTCGGCGGTGACGTCGATGCCGCGCGACTTGGCCCAGCGGACGATCTCGACGGACCCGGCGGTCGACAGGTGGCAGATGTGGACGCGGGAGCCGACGTGCTCGGCGAGCAGCACGTCGCGGGCGATGATCGACTCCTCCGCGACGGCCGGCCACCCGCCCAGACCCAGCTCGGCGGAGACGACGCCCTCGTTCATCTGGGCGCCCTCGGTGAGGCGGGGTTCCTGGGCGTGCTGGGCGACGACGCCGCCGAAGGCCTTCACGTACTCCAGGGCGCGGCGCATCATCACCGCGTCGTCGACGCACTTGCCGTCGTCGGAGAAGACGGTGACGCCGGCCGCGGACTCGTGCATGGCGCCCAGCTCGGCGAGCTTCCTGCCCTCCAGGCCGACGGTGACGGCGCCGATGGGCTGCACGTCGCAGTAGCCGTGCTCCCGGCCGAGCCGGTAGACCTGCTCGACGACACCGGCGGTGTCGGCGACGGGGAAGGTGTTGGCCATGGCGAACACGGACGTGTAGCCGCCGCTCGCGGCCGCCCGGGTGCCGGTGAGGACCGTCTCGGAGTCCTCGCGGCCCGGTTCGCGCAGGTGGGTGTGGAGGTCGACCAGGCCCGGCAGAAGAATCCTTCCCTCCGCCTCGACGACGGTGCCGCCTCCGGCTTCCAGGCCCGTGCCCACCCGGGCGACGGTCTCACCGTCGATCAGGACGTCCTGGACCTCGCCGCCCAGCACCTTCGCACCACGGATCAGGGTCTTGCTCATCTGTCTTACTTCTCCTCGGTACGGGTGTTGGCGACGGCGGACTCGTTGCCGCCGAGCAGCAGGTACAGGACGGCCATGCGGATCGAGACGCCGTTGGCGACCTGCTCGACGACCGTGCAGCGGTCGGAGTCGGCCACCTCGGCGGTGATCTCCATGCCACGCACCATCGGGCCGGGGTGCATCACCACGGCGTGCCCGGGCATCTTCGCCATGCGCTCGCCGTCGAGGCCGTAGCGGCGTGAGTACTCGCGCTCGGTGGGGAAGAACGCGGCGTTCATGCGCTCGCGCTGGACGCGGAGCATCATCACGGCGTCGGACGTCGGCAGGGTGCTGTCGAGGTCGTACGACACCTCGCAGGGCCAGTTCCCGACGCCGACCGGGACGAGCGTGGGCGGGGCGACGAGGGTGACCTCGGCGCCGAGGGTGTGCAGCAGGTCGACGTTGGAGCGGGCGACGCGGCTGTGCAGGACGTCACCGACGATGGTGATCCGTTTGCCCGCGAGGTCCTGGCCGAGCCCGGCGTCCCGGCCGACGAGCCGGCGGCGCATGGTGAAGGCGTCCAGCAGAGCCTGGGTGGGGTGCTGGTGGGTGCCGTCACCCGCGTTGATGACGGCGGCGTCGATCCAGCCGGAGGTGGCCAGCCGGTAAGGGGCGCCCGAGGCCCCGTGCCGGATGACGACGGCGTCGACGCCCATCGCCTCCAGGGTCTGCGCGGTGTCCTTGAGGGACTCCCCCTTGGACACCGAGGAACCCTTGGCGCTGAAGTTGATGACGTCGGCGGAGAGGCGCTTCTCGGCGGCCTCGAAGGAGATGCGGGTGCGTGTCGAGTCCTCGAAGAAGAGGTTGACGACGGTGCGGCCGCGGAGAGTGGGCAGCTTCTTGATCGGCCGGTCGGCGACCCGGGCCATCTCCTCGGCGGTGTCGAGGATGAGGACGGCGTCGTCGCGGGTGAGGTCGGCGGCCGAGATGAGGTGGCGCATCATCTTGGGGTGTTTCTCCAGTTTGTGGAGGCAGAGAGCCGAGTGGGACCTGTGCGGGACAGGCCCGGCAGGCATGCGGGCGCGCGGCGGTGGCGCACCGTACGAAGGGGTCGTACGGGGGTGCTACCGCTCGCCGGCCGGAGCGGTGGGGGCGGTCTCCCGCAGGCCGAGCAGCACGGTGTCGCGACCGTCCTCCTCGGAGAGCTGGACCTTGACCGTCTCCCGCAGCGACGTGGGGAGGTTCTTGCCGACGTAGTCGGCGCGGATCGGGAGTTCGCGGTGGCCGCGGTCGACGAGGACCGCGAGCTGTACGGCGCGCGGGCGGCCGATGTCGCCGAGCGCGTCGAGTGCGGCGCGGATGGTGCGGCCGGAGAAGAGCACGTCGTCGACGAGGACGACGAGACGGGCGTCGATGCCGTCGCCGGGGATCTCGGTGCGGGCGAGCGCGCGGGCGGGCCGCATCCGCAGATCGTCGCGGTACATGGTGATGTCGAGCGAGCCGACCGGCACCTTGCGGCCGGTGATCTGCTCGAGCTTGTCGGCGAGGCGGCGGGCGAGGAAGACGCCGCGCGTGGGGATGCCGAGGAGGACCACGTCGTCGGCACCCTTGGCCCGCTCGACGATCTCATGGGCGATACGGGTCAGTACCCGCGCGATGTCGGGGCCCTCGAGGACGGGGCGCGCGGCATCGGACTGCTGATTGGCGTCCATACGAAACGGACCTCCTTCTCCGCCTCACGGGACGGACCTTAAAGGACGTCGGAATTGCGTCACCCACGGTACCAGGGCCGGGGAGCGGCTCGTATCCGGCCCGGTGCACGCCGTCGGTACGGACCATTCGGCTTGACGCAGCCAAGTAACGCTGCGTAACCTCACAGTGAGTTACCAGCCTTCGTCCCGGGAGCTATATGTCCAGCGAATACGCAAAACAGCTCGGGGCCAAGCTCCGTGCCATCCGCACCCAGCAGGGCCTCTCCCTCCACGGGGTGGAGGAGAAGTCCCAGGGCCGCTGGAAGGCCGTGGTGGTCGGTTCGTACGAGCGCGGCGACCGTGCCGTGACCGTACAGCGCCTCGCCGAGCTGGCCGACTTCTACGGCGTCCCGGTACAGGAGCTGCTGCCGGGCACCACGCCGGGCGGAGCTGCCGAGCCGCCGCCGAAGCTCGTCCTGGACCTGGAGCGCCTGGCTCACGTCCCGGCGGAGAAGGCGGGCCCGCTGCAGCGCTACGCGGCGACGATCCAGTCACAGCGCGGTGACTACAACGGCAAGGTGCTGTCGATCCGCCAGGACGACCTGCGCACGCTGGCGGTCATCTACGACCAGTCGCCCTCGGTGCTGACCGAGCAGCTGATCAGCTGGGGCGTGCTGGACGCGGACGCGCGCCGTGCGGTGGCGCACGAGGAGGCCTGACAGCCGGTCCCACTACAGCAGAAACGTTGCCGCCGGGCGCGGGGGGAGCCTACGGGTGTCCTCCGTCCCGGCGGCCTTCTTCTGCCCCGGCGCCACCCGCCGGAGCCGAAGCCGAAGGGCCCGCCGCGCGAGACGCGCTGCGGGCCCTTCGGGCAGAACGGGGTTCCGGGGGGTTCCGGAAGGTTCCGGGTCAGTCCCGGCGGAGCTTCGGCTTGAGGTCCTTGAAGCGGGCCATCATGCCGTTGACGAACGACGGGGACTCGTCGGTGGAGAACTCCTTGGCGAGCTGCACCGCCTCGTCGATCACCACCGCGTCCGGCGTGCCGTCCACCCAGACGAGCTCGTACGCACCGAGGCGCAGGATGTTGCGGTCCACGACCGGCATCCGGTCGAGCGCCCAGCCCTCCGCGTAGGTGGCGATGAGCTCGTCGATCCGGCCGGCGTACTGCGCGTACCCCTCGACGAGCTCCATCGTGTACTCGCTGACCGGCGGCTGCCGGTCGTCGGACCGGGCGTGCCGGACCCAGTCCGCGAGGACCTCCTGCACGGACACACCGCGCTGGTCGGCCTCGAAGAGGATCTGGAAGGCGCGCTTACGGGCCTTGTTCCGGGCAGCCACGGTTAGCTGTTCACCCGGCCGAGGTAGTCGCTCGTGCGGGTGTCGACCTTGATCTTCTCACCGGTGGTGATGAAGAGCGGGACCTGGATCTGGTGACCGGTCTCCAGGATGGCCGGCTTGGTGCCACCGGTGGAGCGGTCGCCCTGGACGCCCGGCTCGGTCTCCTGGATGGTCAGCTCGACGGCGGCGGGGAGCTCGACGTAGAGCACCTCGCCCTCGTGCGTGGCGACGGTGGCGGTGAAGCCCTCGACCAGGAAGTTCGCGGCGTCGCCGACGGCGGCCCGGGAGACGTGCAGCTGGTCGTAGGTCTGCATGTCCATGAAGACGAAGTACTCGCCGTCCATGTACGAGAACTGCATGTCGCGGCGGTCGACGGTGGCCGTCTCGACCTTCACACCGGCGTTGAACGTCTTGTCGACGATCTTGCCGGAGAGCACGTTCTTGAGCTTGGTGCGCACGAAGGCCGGGCCCTTGCCGGGCTTGACGTGCTGGAACTCGACCACGGACCAGAGCTGGTCGTTGTCGAGCTTGAGCACCATGCCGTTCTTGAGGTCGTTCGTGGAAGCCACGGTTGCGGAATCTCCTGGACTGACGCTGGTGGACGACCGAGGCGTGGTGCTCCACGCGCTACAGCGCGAGCAGCTCCTTGGTCGTGATGGTGAGTAGCTCGGGTCCGCCGTCCGCCTCCTGGCGCACGACGAGCGTGTCATCGATCCGGACACCGCCCCGGCCCGGGAGGTGGACCCCCGGTTCGACGGTGACCGGCACACAAGCGTCCAGTTTACCCATGGCGCCGGGTGCCAACTGCGGGTCCTCCTCGATTTCGAGCCCCACACCGTGTCCGAGGACGGGTGCGACGCACTCGCCGTACCCGGCGCCGTCCAGGATCTGGCGGGCCGCCCGATCCACGTCGCGGTACGCCATGCCCGGGGTCAGGGCCTCGCGGGCGGCCCGCTGAGCGGCGAAGACGAGGTCGTACAGCTCGATCTGCCAGTCCGCGGGCGAGGTGCCGATGACGAAGGTCCGGCCGATCTCGCAGCGGTAACCGCGGTAGTTGGCGCCCAGGCAGACGGAGAGGAAATCGCCCTCCTCGACCCGGCGGTCGGAAGGCCGGTGGCCGCCCCGGCCGGAGTTGGGGCCCGTCGCGACGGAGGTGGCGAACGCGGGGCCGTCGGCGCCGTGGTCCACCAGCCGGCGTTCCAGTTCGAGGGCGAGGTGGCGTTCGGTGCGGCCGACGAGGATGGACTCCAGGAGTTCGCCGAGCGCCTGGTCGGTGATCTCCGCGGCGATCCGGAGGCAGGTGATCTCGTCCTCGTCCTTGACGATCCGTTCCTGCTCGATGGCGGTGCCGAGGTCCGCCAGGCGCACCTGGGGAGCGGCCGCGCCCATCGCCCGGTGGCGGGCCACACTCAGGTGGTGCTCCTCCACCGCGAGCACCTCCGCCCCCTCCCGGCCGGCGAAGCCGACCGCCGCGACGGCCGGGTCGGACCCGGCCGCGGGCAGCACGACGAGCCGAAGCCGTTCGTCGAGGCGTCCCTCCACGGGATCGCCGGACGGCGTGCGGGGACACAGCAGTACGTCGTCGCCGGCGCCCAGCAGGAGAACGGCGCCCGGGGGCGCTCCGCCGGCGAGATACCGGACATTGGCGGGACGGGAGACCAGGGCCGCCGCAGAGCCGGACGCCGCGCACCGGTCACGCAGCCGCCCTCGGCGGTCCGCAAACACCTCTGACATGCCCCGAGCCTACGAGCGCCCACGCCGCTCGGCAGGTCGGGCGGGACCGACCGGGGCGCTCACGCCCCCGCACGGCGGACAGGCCCGCGGTAGTCAACCGCCGAAACCGGGGTATCCGGCGGACCGGACGCAATCGTCACGGTTCGAAGGAGTCACCATGCCGGCCAGCACCGCCACCACGACCACCGACGTCATCGAGCTGATCCTGCGCGACCACCGCAGGATGGAGGAGCTGTTCCGGGCGATGCGCAACGTCCAGGCGGACCGGGCCGGCGCGCTGAAGGAGTTCGCCGCCCTGCTCGTGGCCCACGCCGCGGCGGAGGAGAGCGAGGTCTACCCCGCGCTGCGGCGTTACAAGAACGTGGACGACGAGGACGTCGAGCACAGCGTGCACGAACACGAAGAAGGCAACGAGGCCCTCCTGGCGCTGCTCGAAGTCGAGGACACCGGCTCCGAGGAGTGGGACGAGAAGCTCGAGGAGCTCGTCACGGCGGTGAACCACCACGCGGACGAGGAGGAGCGGACGCTCCTCAACGACGCGCGCGAGAACGTCTCGCTCGAACGCCGCGCCGAACTCGGCGCGGCGTTCGAGAAGGCCCGCGCGCAGCAGCTGGCGGACGACTGCGGCCGGCTGGAGAACGTGCGCCGACTGGTGGAGTCGTCCTCCCACTGAGCGCGGCCGGCCCCAGGGGCGGGACGCCCGGACAGCCCCGTCCGGGCGTCCCGCCCTTTCACGTCACACCGTGGCACCTTCAGGCCCATGGCGCCTGCACGTGCATGGGGCACCCGCACACCCATGGGGCCTGCCCGCCCGTGGGGCCTGCCCGCCCGGTGGCAGCCGTGGAGCTGAAGCGGCGCGTGGAGGCGAGGGGCAGCCGTGGCGCCCTCACGACCGGTGGCGGCGGAGGACACCCATGGGGCGCCTGCACGCCCACAGGGCACCCGCACACCCATGGGGCCTGTCCGCCCGGTGGCGACCGTGGCACCGAGGGGCCGTGGCGGCGAAGGCGGGCGGCCGTGGCCGCCGTGCGCCGGGCTCGGCGCACGTGGCGACCGTCGCGCCCGATGGGGCGGCCGCCGCGCGCCCGTCGGCGCCATCACCGCGCCCTCGGCGAGCGCCGCGCTCGGTGCTCGTGGCGGCTGTCTAGAAGGACGGCGGGCTGGCTATGGCGCGGGCGAGGACGTCGTCCAGGACGCGGGCGGTGGTTTCCACGTCGTACTTGGAGTTGTCGATGATCGGCAGCCCGGAGCCGTACCACCCGGCCATCCGGCCGTGGATGCCGGCGACCTCCTCGTCCGACAGGCGGCGGTTGCCGGTGCGCTCGGCGTTGCGCTCCAGGACGATCTCCAGGCCGGGGAGGAGCACGACGGGCAGGAGGCCCGGTCCGACGTGCCGCTTCCAGCCACCGAGGCCGACGACGGGGCGGTCGGGGAAGACGGCGTCGTCGAGGATGCAGGAGATGCCGTTGGCGAGGAAGTTCCGGGCGGCGAAGCCGCAGGTGCGGCGGGCCAGACGGTACTGGGCCTCCGACTGGTCGTTCCAGCCGTCCTGGGGGTCGGCGAAGCCGGCGCAGACCCACTCGCGGACGTCGTCGAGGCTGATGTGCGCGGTGGGCACGCGGCGGTGGTTCGCCCAGTGCCGGGCGACGGTCGTCTTGCCCGCACCGGCCGGGCCGATGAGGAGCACGGCGAGTGTGGCGGTGCCCGTGCCGGCGCCGTGGTCCGCGGGCGGCGGTGCGGCGACCGGCCCGCCGGGCGGGAGGTGGAGGTGACCCGTGACGTCGGCCGGCGGTGCGGCGGGCGCGGCCCAGCCCTGGGCGGGCGGGTGCGCCGGAGCGGCCCCCGAGGGGGGTGCGGCCGGGGGCGGGGCGGGAGGCCCCTGGGGTGGCGGCGGGCCCGGGTGATGGGCCGCGGCCTGGGTCGTCCATCCGGTGGCTGCGTGCCCCGGCTGGTGGGGCGGCGGCAGCGGAGCCCCCACTGCGTGCTGCATCCGGTGCCACTCCGTCTCGTGCGACTGACGCTGGTCGGGCGCCCGTTCGGGTCGTCCGTTACCGAACCGTACCCTCCCCGGCCGCTGTTGGGTGAAACGGCCGGGGACGGTCCGAGGTGCCCGGTCAGTCGGTGAGTTCGTCCGCGAGGGCGCGCAGGGCGAGTCGGTAGGAGCCGATGCCGAAGCCCGCGACGGTGCCGGTGGCGACCGCCGCCACCACGGAGGTGTGCCGGAACTCCTCACGCGCGTACGGGTTGGAGATGTGCACCTCGATGAGGGGGGCGGTGCGCTGGGCGGCCGCGTCCCTCATCCCGTACGAGTAGTGCGTGAAGGCGCCCGGGTTGATGACGACCGGGAGCGAGCCGTCGGCCGCCTCGTGCAGCCAGCGGATCATCTCGCCCTCGTCGTTGGTCTCGCGTACGTCGACGTCGAAGCCCAGTTCCTTGCCGAGCGTCCGGCAGGTGTCCACCAGTCCGGCGTAGGACGTCGCGCCGTAGACGTCGGGCTCCCGCGAACCGAGGCGGCCGAGGTTGGGGCCGTTGAGGACCAGGACCCTGCGTGTCATGCGGAGACCTCCCCGTACGCGGCGACGAGGATGGCGGGGTCCGGGCCTTCGAGGACCGTCGGCTTGGCGAGGCCGTCGAGGACGATGAACCGCAGCAGGTCACCGCGGGACTTCTTGTCGACCTTCATGGTCTCCAGGAGCTTGGGCCACTGGTCGCCGCGGTAGGTGAGGGGCAGGCCGACGGATTCCAGGACCGCGCCGTGCCGGTCGGCGGTGGCGTCGTCGAGCCGGCCGGCGAGGCGGCCCAGCTCTGCGGCGAAGACCATGCCCACGGACACCGCCGCGCCGTGGCGCCACTTGTAGCGCTCGTTCTTCTCGATGGCGTGGGCGAGGGTGTGGCCGTAGTTGAGGATCTCGCGGAGGCCGGACTCCTTGAGGTCGCTGGAGACCACGTCCGCCTTGACGCGGATGGACCGCTCGATCAGCTCGGCGGTGTGCGGGCCGGCGGGGGTGCGCGCGGCGGCCGGGTCGGCCTCGATCAGGTCCAGGATGACCGGGTCGGCGATGAAACCGGCCTTGATGACCTCGGCCAGGCCGCTGACGTAGTCGTGCACCGGCAGCGAGTCCAGCGCGGCGAGGTCGCACAGGACACCGGCGGGCGGGTGGAAGGCGCCGACGAGGTTCTTGCCCTCGGCGGTGTTGATACCGGTCTTGCCGCCGACGGCCGCGTCGACCATCGCCAGGACGGTGGTGGGCACCGCGATCCAGCGCACACCGCGCAGCCAGGTGGCCGCCACGAAGCCGGCGAGGTCGGTGGTGGCGCCGCCGCCCACACCGACGATGACGTCGGTGCGGGTGAAGCCGCTCTGGCCGAGCGCCTTCCAGCAGTACGCCGCGACCTCGGCCGTCTTGGCCTCCTCGGCGTTCGGCACCTGGATGGCGACCGCCTCGTACCCCTGGTCCGCGAGGTCGGCGCGCAGCGCCTCGCCGGTCTCGGCGAGCGCCTCCGGGTGGATCACGGCGACGCGCTTCGCGCGCGGGCCGACGATGCCGGCGAGTTCGCCGAGCAGCTGCCGGCCGACCAGCACCTCGTACGGGTCGGTGCCGGCCGTGCCGCCGACCTGGATGCGGGTCACTGCCTGGTCAGTCACTTCTTCAGCTCCAGTGCGTCGAGGACCGCCTCGGCGACCTCTTCGGGGGTCCTGTCGTCGGTGGCGACGACGACCCGGGCGACTTCGGTGTACAGATGGCGCCGGGCCTCCATCAGCTCGCGCCACTGGCGGCGCGGGTTGACGGCGAGCAGCGGGCGGGCGGTGTTCAGGCCGACGCGGCGGACCGCCTCCTCGACGTCCATCGACAGGTAGACGACCGGCCGCCCGGCGAGCAGCTCGCGGGTGCCGGCGTCGAGGACGGCGCCGCCGCCTAGGGCGAGGACACCCGTGTGCTCGGCGACGGCGGCGCGGACGGCCGCGCGTTCAAGGGCGCGGAAGTGCTCCTCGCCGTCCTCGACGAAGATGTCGGAGATCTCGCGTCCCTCGGCGGCCACGATGTCGGCGTCCGTGTCCCGGTAGGGCGCGCCGAGCCGCTCGGCGAGCAGCGCGCCCACGGTGGACTTGCCGGAGCCCATCGGGCCGACCAGGACGATCAGGGGGCCGGTGCTCACCGGATGTGGAGGTTGTCGAGGTACGAGCGGACGTTGCGGCGGGTCTCCGCCACGCTGTCGCCGCCGAACTTCTCCGCGACGGCGTCGGCGAGGACCAGGGCGACCATCGCCTCGGCGACGATGCCGGCGGCCGGGACCGCGCAGACGTCGGAGCGCTGGTGGTGCGCGGCGGTGGCCTCGCCGGTGACGACGTCGACGGTCCTGAGCGCCCGGGGCACGGTCGCGATGGGCTTCATGGCGGCGCGGACACGCAGCAGCTCGCCCGTGGTGAGTCCGCCCTCCGTACCGCCGGAGCGGCCGGAGGTGCGCTTGAGGCCCTCGTCGGTGGCGACGATCTCGTCGTGTGCCTTGGAGCCGGGCACGCGGGCCAGGTCGAAGCCGTCTCCGACCTCGACGCCCTTGATCGCCTGGATGCCCATCAGGGCGGCGGCCAGGCGGGCGTCCAGGCGCCGGTCCCAGTGGACGTGGGAGCCGAGGCCGACGGGCACGCCGTAGGCGAGGACCTCCACGACACCGCCGAGGGTGTCACCGTCCTTGTGGGCCTGGTCGATCTCGGCCACCATCGCCTTCGACGCGTCCGCGTCCAGGCAGCGCACCGGGTCGGCGTCCAGCTTCTCGACGTCGGCCGGGACCGGGTACACGCCGTACGGCGCCTTGGCGGCGGCCAGCTCGACGACGTGCGACACGATCTCGATGCCGGCCGTCTCCTTCAGGTACGAGCGGGCGACGGCGCCCAGCGCGACGCGGGCGGCGGTCTCGCGGGCGCTGGCCCGCTCCAGGACCGGCCGGGCCTCGTCGAACCCGTACTTCTGCATGCCGGCGAGGTCGGCGTGGCCGGGGCGCGGGCGGGTCAGCGGGGCGTTGCGGGCCAGTTCGGCGAGCTCGGCCGGGTCGACCGGGTCGGCCGACATGACCTTCTCCCACTTGGGCCACTCGGTGTTGCCGACCATGACGGCGACGGGTGAGCCCATGGTCAGACCGTGGCGTACGCCGCCGAGGAAGGTCACCTCGTCGCGCTCGAACTTCATGCGCGCGCCACGCCCGTAGCCGAGGCGCCGGCGGGCGAGGTGGTCCGCCACCATCTCCGTGGTGACCGGGACGCCGGCGGGAAGGCCCTCCAGCGTCGCCACCAGTGCGGGGCCGTGCGACTCCCCCGCGGTCAGCCAGCGCAACCTGCTCAACGGTGCTCCCTATGCTCGCGCCTCGACTGCGACGGCGCGACCGGGTGCGCGGCCCTGGCCCGCCTCCCCCGATCCTCCCATGTCCGCGGCCCGTGCCGACGACCGGTCCAGAAGGCGGACGCTCCGTCCATCAGGCGGACACTTGAGGCGCCCGTCAGGAGTGGGCGGGCGGCGCGTGCCCCGCGGCGAGGGCCCGCTCCCCGGCGGCCCTCATCGCCGCCATGGGCGCGGGCGTCCGGCCGGTCATCGACTCCACCTGGAGGACGGCCTGGTGGACGAGGAGGTCGAGCCCGCCCACCACGGCTCCGCCGCGCGACGACCAGGCGGCCGCCAGGGCGGTGGGCCATGGGTCGTACAGCACGTCGAACAGCGTGCCGGGCCGGTCGGGGACCTCGGCGGAGAGCGCGTCGGTCGCCCCTGCGGGCGTGGTGGCGATGACGAGCGGCGCCCCCAGCCCCTCGGCCGCCCGCTCCCAGCCGGCGGTACGGACCTGGACGCCGAGCCGCTCGCCCCAGCCCCGCATCTCCTCGGCGCGCGCCTCGCTCCGTACGTACGCGGTGACCGGACCCGCGCAGAGGTGGGAGAGCGCGGCGAGCGCGGAGGACGCTGTGGCCCCCGCGCCGAGTACGGCGGCGGTCTCCACCTTCTCCACGCCCCGCTCCCGCAGCGCGGCGAGCATGCCCGGGATGTCGGTGTTGTCGCCGACGCGGCGGCCGTCCTCGGTGAAGACGACCGTGTTCACCGCCTCGACGGAGGCGGCCGTGGCGGTGATCTCGTCGAGCAGCGGGATGACCGCCCGCTTCAGCGGCATGGTCAGCGACAGCCCGGCCCAGGAGTCGTCCAGCCCCTCCAGGAACCCGGGGAGCCGCGGCTCGTCCACCTCGTACCTGTCGTACGACCAGTGGGCGAGGCCGAGCTCCGTGTAGGCGGCCCGGTGCAGCACCGGAGAGAGGGAGTGGTCGATCGGTGAGCCGAGTACGGCGGCGCGCTTCACGGTGGTCACTGGCCGGACTTCTCCCGTTCCTTCTCGTACTGCTCCACGTTCCGGTTGTGCTCCTCATTGGTCACCGAGAACACCGTCTTGTCCTCGTTGATCGAGACGAAGTAGTACCAGGGGCCCGGTGTCGGGTTCAGTGCGGATTTGATGGCGTCGAGGCCGGGGTTGCTGATCGGCCCGGGGGTCAGACCCTTGATGTCATAGGTGTTGTACGGGTCGTCGATCTTGCGCAGGTCCGCCACCGCACCGACGTCAAGGGTGCTTTCTTCCTTGATGTAGTTGATGGTGGAGTCGAATTCGAGCCGGCCGACCGTCTCGATGTTGTTCGGCTTGAGACGGTTGTAGACGACGCGGGACACCTTGTCGAAGTCGTGCTTGTACTTGCCTTCGACCTGGACCAGGCTCGCGACGGTCAGAAGCTCCCAAGGGCTCTTCAGACCCAGCGACTTGGCCTTCGTCTCGATGTCGAGCTTGCCGTATTCGGCGTTGGCCCGGGCGACCATCTTCTTGAGGAGGTCCTCCGGCTTGGCGCCCTTCGCCACCGGATAACTGGCGGGGAAGAGGAATCCTTCCAGCGGGTCCTTCAGATCGGGGTGACCGGTGGCCCAGGCCGGCAGCCCGAGGTTTTTGGCCTCCGCCTTGGCGACCGATTCCGTCGTTCCCGGTTTCAGCTCGAGCTCTTTGTCGATCTGCGCGTAGATGTACGCGCTCCGCTTGCCTTCAGGAATGGTGAGGGCGTTCCGGTTCTCCGGATTGAGCATCGCCTCGACCGCGCTGGCGGCGGACATGCCCTTCTTCAGCGTGTAGACGCCGTCCTGGATGCTCTTGCCCCTGGGGTTCTTCTCCTGGGCGGAGACGAAGGCCCCCTGGCTCTTGACCACGCCGTTCTCGACGAGCAGGGCGGCGATCTCGTAACCGCCGGCGCCCTTGGGGATCTCGACCTGTACGGTCTCGTTCGTGCCGTCGCCCGTGAAGTCGGGAGCCTCGCCGAACCGGCCCTGCCAGAACTGGTAACCGACGTACACGACGCCACTGGCGCCGCCCGCCAGGACCAGAGCGACGACCAGGCAGGCCAGGCCGTTGCGGCTCTTCTTCTTTTTCTGCTTGCCGCCCCGGCGGCCCCGGCCGCCCCCGCCGCGCCTCGACCCGCCCGGCTCCTCACCGTGACCGTCGTCGCCATCGTCGTCGCCGTCGTCGATGGCACCGTCCGAGAAGAACGGGTGGCTCTCCTCCTGCGGCTCCTCGCGCTCCGGCTCGTCCCGCCGCCGGCCCGGGGGCTGCGGCGGCGGGTACGCCTCGGGGGTGCCGTACAGGTCGGGCCCCTGGGCGCTGTACGGATCGGCGGGGGCGTGCGCCCCGTAGGGCATCGCCGCCTGCTGGCCGGTGTCCCAGGTGCCGGTGTCGTACGGCCGGCCGGAGTAGGCCTGATCGGGGTGGCCCTGCTGAGGGGGGACGGCCTGGTGGGGGTCGCGCTGGGCGTAGTGCTCCTGCCCGCCCTGGTACTGCTGGTCGCCGTGACCCTGCTGCTGGTACGGGTCCTGCTCGTTCCCGTACCGCGTCTGCTGGTAGTAGGCCTGCTGCCCTTCCCACCCCTGGTGCCCGTACGCCGGGTCCTCGGGGTGCCACGGTTCGGAGCCGGGGCCCCGGCCATACTCAGTCATCGATCCCCAAACAGCCGCGAGGCGTCCGGACGATCCGCCTCTACGTCGCGCGGCGGCGCTGTTCGAACACCACCGCATCGCGCGGAACGTTACAGTATCGCGATCAGATGACCACTTCGACGCTCTCTCCGGGCGGATTACCTGATACCCGTTCGGACTCAAGAGCGTTCTGAAGGATGATCACAGCGGCTGCCTGATCGATGACAGACCTGCCCTTTCGGGACTTCACACCCGATGCGCGCAGCCCCTGGCCGGCCGTGACTGTGGTCATCCTCTCGTCCACGAGCCGGACCGGGACCGGGGAGACCCCCCGGGCGAGCTCCTGTACGAAGACACGCACCTTGGCCGCGGCCGGGCCCTCGCCCCCGCTGAGGGAGCGAGGCAGCCCGACGACGATCTCGATCGGTTCGTACTCCTCGGTGAGCTGCTTCAACCGCCGGTGGGCGGCCGGGACATCACGGCCCGGCACGGTCTCCACCGGAGTGGCGAGCACCCCGTCGGGGTCGCACGAGGCGACCCCGATCCGGGCGTCCCCGACGTCGATCGCGAGCCTGCGGCCCCGTCTCATCAGACGGTGTCCGCGACGAGCCGCTCGACGGCGCCGATGGCCTCGCCGATGGCGTCCGGGTTCTGGCCGCCGCCCTGGGCGACGTCCGGCTTGCCGCCACCGCCGCCACCGAGGGTCTTGGCGGCGGTACGGACCAGCTCGCCGGCCTTGAGGCCCCGCTCGCGGGCGGCCTCGTTGGTGGCGATGACCGTCAGCGGACGGCCATTGGCCGTGGTGAAGAGGGCGACGACGGCCGGACGGTCGCCCGGGATGCGGCCGCGCACGTCCAGGACGAGCCTGCGCAGGTCGTCGGCGGACGTGCCGTCCGGCACCTGTCCGGTCACCAGGGCCACACCGCGCACGTCCTGGGCGCCCTGGGCGAGACCGGCGGCCGCCTGGAGCACCTTCTCGGCGCGGAACTTCTCGATCTCCTTCTCGGCGTCCTTCAGCTTGGCGAGCATGCCGGAGATCTTCTCGGGAAGCTCCTCGGGACGGCCCTTGACCAGCTCCTGGAGCTGGGCGACGACCGTGTGCTCCCTGGCCAGGAAGTTGTACGCGTCGACGCCGACCAGGGCCTCGATACGGCGCACGCCGGAGCCGATCGACGACTCGCCGAGCAGCTTCACCAGGCCCAGCTGGGCGGTGTTGTGGACGTGCGTCCCGCCGCACAGCTCCTTGGAGAAGTCGCCGATGGTGACCACACGGACCCGCTCGCCGTACTTCTCTCCGAACTCGGCGATGGCACCCTGCCGCTTGGCCTCGTCGATCGCCATGACCTCGGCGTGCACGTCGAGCTCGCGGGCCAGCACCTCGTTGATCTTCTGCTCGACATCGGTCATGACCGTCTGCGGGACGGCGGACGGCGAGCCGAAGTCGAACCGGAACCGGCCGGGCTGGTTCTCCGAACCGGCCTGGGCGGCCGTCGGGCCGAGAGCGTCACGCAGCGCCTGGTGGGTGAGGTGCGTGGCGCTGTGCGCGCGGGCGATGGCACGACGGCGCCTGACGTCGATCGTGGCGTAGGCGGTGGCCCCGACGGTCACCTCGCCGACCTGCACCGACCCCTTGTGGACGGAGACGCCCGGGACCGGCTGCTGGACGTCGCGCACCTCGATGACGGCGCCGCTGTGCAGCCTGATGCGGCCCGTGTCGGCGATCTGGCCGCCGCCCTCGGCGTAGAACGGCGTACGGTCGAGGACGACCTCGATGTCGTCGCCCTCCGTGGCGGCCGGCGAGGGGACGCCGTTGACGAGCAGGCCGACGACGGTCGTCTCGCCCTCGGTGTTGGTGTAACCGGTGAACTCGGTGGCGCCGGAGGTGTCGGCGATCTCGCGGTAGGCCGAGACGTCGGCGTGGCCGGTCTTCTTGGCCCTGGCGTCGGCCTTGGCGCGGTCCCGCTGCTCCTTCATCAGGCGGCGGAAGCCGTCCTCGTCCACGGAGAGGCCCTGCTCGGCGGCCATCTCCAGGGTGAGGTCGATCGGGAAGCCCCAGGTGTCGTGGAGCAGGAACGCCTTGTCGCCGGGGAGCACCGTGCCGCCCGAGGCCTTGGTCTCGGTGACGGCGGTGTCGAGGATGTTGGTGCCGCCCTTGAGGGCCTTGAGGAAGGCGGCTTCCTCCGCGAGGGCGACGGTCTCGATGCGCTTGCGGTCGGTCTCCAGCTCCGGGTACTGCTCGCCCATCGTCCGGATGACCGTGTCGACGAGCTCGCCGACGACCGGGCCGGTGGCACCGAGCAGGCGCATGTTGCGGACGGCGCGGCGCATGATGCGGCGCAGGACGTAACCACGGCCCTCGTTGCCGGGGGTGACGCCGTCGCCGATGAGCATCACGGAGGTCCGCATGTGGTCGGCGACCACGCGCAGCGAGACGTCGCTGTCCTTGGCGGCACCGTACTGGACACCGGTGAGGGCGGTGGCCTTGTCGATGACGACCTTCAGGGTGTCGGTCTCGTACATGTTCTGCACGCCCTGGAGGATCATCGCCAGGCGCTCCAGGCCGAGGCCCGTGTCGATGTTCTTGCTCGGCAGGTCACCGAGGATCTCGAAGTCCTCCTTCGAGGTGCCCCCGCCCCGCTCGTACTGCATGAAGACCAGGTTCCAGATCTCCACGTACCGCTCGTCGTTGACGGCCGGGCCGCCCTCGGCGCCGAACTCGGGACCGCGGTCGTAGTTGATCTCGGAGCAGGGGCCGCAGGGGCCGGGGACGCCCATGGACCAGAAGTTGTCCTTCTTGCCCAGGCGCTGGATGCGCTCGGCCGGAACGCCCACGACGTCGCGCCAGATCTGCTCGGCCTCGTCGTCGTCCTGGTAGACGGTGATCCAGAGCTTCTCCGGCTCCAGGCCGTAACCGCCGTGCTCGACGGAGCCGGTCAGCAGCTCCCAGGCGAGCTTGATGGCGCCTTCCTTGAAGTAGTCGCCGAAGGAGAAGTTGCCGCACATCTGGAAGAACGTGCCGTGGCGGGTGGTCTTGCCGACCTCCTCGATGTCCGGCGTGCGCACGCACTTCTGCACGCTGGAGGCGCGCGTGTAGGGCGGCTTCTCCTCGCCGAGGAAGAAGGGCTTGAACGGCACCATGCCGGCGTTGACCAGGAGGAGAGTCGGGTCGTCCGCGATGAGCGACGCCGAAGGGACGACGGTGTGCCCGCGCTCCTCGAAGAAGCTCAGCCAGCGGCGGCGGATTTCAGCCGACTCCATCAGTGGTCCTCATTCCGGTTGTACGAGTGGTGGTGGGGGTACGGGGGGCGGGCGCTGTCCAGCGGGGCCGCGCGGCGCGGCGCGGGCAGCGCCGGGTCGTCGGCGGGCGCCTCGATGCCCAGCGCTTCCCCCAGCTCGGCCTCGCGCTGGAGCATGCCCGCCCGCACGTCGAGGGCGAACTCCTTGAGCCGGTGGCCGGCCTCGACCGCCTTGTCGGCGGCCTGGGCGGCGAGGCTCTCGGGCGTCAGCTGCTTGAGCTTGCGGTTGACCTTGGTGGTGGCCCACACGCCGGTCGCGGCGCCCGCGGTGAACCAGAAAGCACGGCGGAACATCCTTGAGTCAGCCTTTCCGCTTCCGGCCCCTGGCTCCCGGCACGGTACGGCCGACGATCACCGTACGCCGGGGCCGCTCGGCCGGCCCGTCGTTCTTGTTCCGGCTCATCGCCCGGCGCACGCCGTAACCGAAGGCGGCGACCTTGACGAGCGGTCCGCCGAAGGTGGAGGCGACCGTCGTGGAGAGCGCGGAGGCGTTGGAGGTGACTTCCTGGACGTCCGTCGCGATGGCGTCGACCCGGTCGAGCTGCGTCTGCGCCGAGCGCACCGTCGCGGAGGCGTCGGCCAGCAGCGGGACGGCCTGTTCGGTCACCTCGGCCACGAGCCGGGTGGTCGCCCTGAGCGTCTGGGCCAGCCTCACCAGCACCACGGCCAGGAAGGAGACCAGGATCGCCCAGAAGACGGCCACGAGAATCCCGGCAACCTCTCCACCGGTCACTGCGCACCGCTCTCTGCTCGTCGGTCGTCGGTCGTCGCATGTCGGACGCCCTGAAAAGTCGTCCTCCGAGCCTATCGCGCCGCCGCTCGCTCCCCGTACCGCATTACGGGCACGCGGAGCCGGAGCCATGTGGTCCGATTGTACGGAGTGCGTATGCGCAAGTACGCTCCGTGTCTCATGCGACGGAGCAATCTGAGCAATCTGCCCGCGGAGCTGAACCGGTTCGTCGGTCGCGGTGCCGAGATCCGCGAACTACAGGGGCTGCTCACCCGGTTCCGGCTCGTCACCGTGGTCGGTGTCGGCGGCGTGGGCAAGTCCCGCCTGGTGGTACGGGCCGCTGCCGCTGCGGAGAAACGCTACTGCGACGGGGTCCGGCTCGCGGAACTCGCGCCACTGCGTGACCCGGGCCTGTTGGAGCAGGCCCTGCTGGACGCGCTCGGCCTCACGGACCACACACGGCGCCCGCCGCGCGAGGTCCTGGCCGAGCACCTCGTCGACCGCCGGCTGCTGCTGGTCCTCGACGGCTTCGAGCACCTGGTGGACGACTGCGCCGGGCTCGTACGGGAGTTGCTGCGCCGCTGCCCCGGCCTGACCGTGCTGGCCGCGGCCCGGTGCCCGCTGCGGCTGGACGGTGAGGCCGTGGTACCCCTGGCCCCGCTGCCCGAGGCCGACGCCGTGCGGCTGTTCACCGAGCGGGCCGCGGCGGTGCTGCCGGGCTTCCGGACCGAGGACGGCGGCCGCGTGGAGGGCGACGATTCCGTACGGGAGCTCTGCCGCCGCCTCGACGGTATTCCGCTCGCCCTGGAACTGGCCGCGGGCCGGCTGCCCGCGCTCGGCGTGGAACAGATGCTGCACCGGCTGGACGACCGGTTCCGGCTGCTGACCGGCGGCACGCGTGGCGCGCTGCCCCGGCACCAGACGTTGCGGACGGCCATCGGCTGGAGCCATGAGCTGTGCACGCCCCGGGAACGGCTGCTGTGGGCACGCCTGTCGGTGTTCGTCGGCCCCTTCGACCTGGAGGCGGTCGAGTACGTGTGCGGTGGCCCGGAGCTGCCGGCCGACGAGGTGCTGGACACCGTCGCCGGGCTGGTGGACCGGTCCGTGGTGCTGCGCGAGGAGACACCCGCGGGCGTGCGCCACCGGATGCTCGACACGGTCCGGGCGTACGGGGCGGAGTGGCTGGCGGAGCTGGGCGACGAGGAGCGGATGCGGCGCCGGCACCGCGACTGGTACATGGGGCTGGCGACCTGGTGCGAGCTGGAGTGGTTCAGCCCGCGCCAGGCCGAGGTGGCCGCCTGCGCCGACAGCGCCCTGCCCGATCTGCGGGCGGCTCTGGAGCTGTGCCTGGAGGCCCCCGAGGAAGCCCACCTGGCGCAGCACCTCGCCGCGACGCTCTGGTTCTGCTGGGTCGGCTGCGGGCGCCTGGCGGAGGGGCGGCACTGGCTGGACCGGGTGGTGGCCCTGGAACCGGGCCACGACGAGGCCCGGCTGCGGGCGCTGTGGGTGCTGGGGTACGTGGCGGTCCTGCAGGGCGACGACACGGCGGCGGTGGCGGCGCTGTACGAGTGCGGGGAGGGCGCCGCCCGTACGGGCAACGCGCTGGCCGCCGCGTACACGACCCACCGGATGGGCTGCCTGGCACTGCTCTCGGACGACATGCCGCGCGCGGAGGAGCTGCTGTCGCAGGCGCTGACCGCGTACCGCGAGCTGGGCGAGCTGAACAGCCAGGTGCTGATGGGCCAGGTCGAGCTGGCGATGGCGAAGGTGTTCCTCGGCGAACCGGAAGCGGCCGTGGCACTGTGCCGGGAGGTGCGGGAGGTCTGTGAGGACCGGGGCGAGCTGTGGACGCGGGCGTACGCGCTCTATGTCCTGGCGTACTCGGCCTGGACGCGCGGAGCGTACGGGGAGGCCCGGGAGCTGCTGGGCGAGTGCATCGCCATCGACCACGCGTTCCACGACCTGGTCGGGCTGGTCCTGGCCGTGGAGCTGCTGGCGCTGGTGACGGCGGCGGAGGGCGACCCGGCGGAGGCGGCGGTGCTCCAGGGGGCTGCCGCGCCGATGTGGGAGGCGGTCGGCCTGCCGCTCTTCGGCTCCGGCTACTTCAGCGCGCCCCGGGTCCTGTGCGAGCAGCGGGCGGGCGAGGAACTGGGCGCCGAGCGCTTCCGGTCGTGCGTGGCGGAGGGCAGCGCGCTGCCGCTGGACGCGGCGGTGGCGCGGGCGCTGTCGGGGCGCCCGCTGGACCGGGTGCCGTCGCCGCGTGGCGCTCGCACGCGGGCCCGCCGCGGCGGTCGTCCCGGCTGAGCGGGGCGGCGGGGCGCGGTGAGGTGGGGCGGTGCGGCCCCGCGGGTGTGCGGCCCCCGCCGGGAGGGGAGCCCTCCCGGCGCCGCCGCGGGGCGGGGCACGGCGCTTCGGCCGGGGCCCGGGGCCGCCCGGGGCCCGGAACGCGGGAGCCCGCCGTCCCCCGGAGGGAACGGCGGGCTCCGGAACCGTGTGAGTGTGACGCCCAGATCAGCGGGCGTAGTACTCGACGACCAGCTGCTCGTCGCAGATGACCGGGATTTCCTTGCGGTTCGGGTCGCGGTCGAGGCGGAAGGCCAGGGCCTTCAGGTTGACCTGCAGGTAGCGGGGGGTCTCACCGTCGGGGGCGAAGCCGCCCTCACGCGCGACCTGGAACAGGCTCTTGTTGCGGCTGCGCTCGCGGACCATCACGACGTCGTCGGGACGGACGCGGAACGACGGCTTGTCGACCTTGCCACCGTTGACCTCGATGTGGCCGTGAACGACCATCTGGCGGGCCTGGTAGATGGTGCGGGCGATGCCCGAACGCAGGACCAGGGCGTCGAGGCGGCGCTCGAGCTCGACGACCAGCGCCTCGCCCGTCTTGCCCTCGGCCTTCTTGGCGCGGTCGTAGGCACGCGCCATCTGACGCTCGCTGATGTCGTACTGCGCGCGCAGACGCTGCTTCTCGAGCAGACGGACCTTGTAGTCCGAGTTCTGCTTGCGGCCACGGCCGTGCTCACCCGGCGGGTAGGGGCGAGCCTCGAAGTACTTGACGGCCTTCGGCGTCAGCGCGATACCGAGCGCACGGGACTTCTTGACCTTGGGACGCGACTGGTTAGGCACGTTCTCCAGACCTCCGATATAGGTTAGGTTAGGCTTACCTTAATCAAGGAGATCGCATGTCGAGCCCTGGGAACACCACGCGCATCACAGACAGCAGCACAAAGAGCGATGCTCCTGCTATGCGGAGCATCGATGTGACGGAGGTCCGATCAGCTCATGGTCAGCCGCGTCCCAGCGGGCTTGAAACCGCCCGGATGCCGTCAGCAGCCGAGCGCACACGAACTCTCGTACAGAGTACATGCTCCGCGGTGCTCATCCTCCCCGGGGCGGACGGCGCCCGCTCGGAGGACCTGATGCCGGAGGCCCGGGTCGTCGGCACGGACGGCGAGGTCTACCTGATGTTCCCGGCCGACGCCCCGGCCGTACGCGCCGCCACGCACGCGCAGGACGGCGACCTGCCCGCCGTGCTGGAGCTCACGGATGTCGCCCCGGTCGCCGTCCCCGACCGTGTCCGCGGCCGGGCGTGGGTCTCCGGCCGGCTCACCTGCGCCCCGGGCGTCGCGGAACCCGGTCGCATGATGCTGCGCCTGGCTGTCGGCGAGGTGTACGTGGACGACCTGTGGGGCGACGCCGCGGTGCGCCCCGAGGAGTTCGCCGACGCCCTGCCGGACCCCCTCACCGGGTACGAGACGGAGCTGCTCCAGCACCTCGCCGCCGCGCACGACGACCATGTGCAGGGGCTGAGCGGCCTGCTCGGGCACCGTGCCGGCGTCCAGCGCGTGGTGCCTCTGGCGCTGGACCGGTTCGGGCTGCGGGTGCGCTGCCGGGACACGGCGGGGCAGTCCTTCGACGCGCGTTTCGACTTCCCCGAGCCCGTGCAGGACGTGCAGGGGCTGCGGCGGGCCATGCGCGCGCTGTTCGAGGCGGCCGGCTAGGCCGTTGCCTCGCCCCGCAGCCGCTCGCGGACCTTCTCCACCACGTCCGCGTACCGCGCCTCCGCGCCGTACCGCGTGGGCTCGTAGTAGCGCCTGCCGTGGATCTCGTCCGGGGCGTACTGCTGGGCCGCGATACCGCCCGGCACGTCGTGCGGGTACACATAGCCCTGGGCGTGGCCGAGCTTGGCCGCGCCCTTGTAGTGCCCGTCGCGGAGGTGGGGAGGGACGGGGCCCGCGAGGCCGTTGCGCACGTCCGCCCGGGCGGCGGCCATCGCCGTGGTCGCGGCGTTCGACTTGGGGGCCAGGGCGAGGGCGATCGTGGCGTGGCTCAGGGTGAGGGCCGCCTCCGGGAAGCCGATCATGGCCACGGCCTGCGCGGCCGCGACGGCGAGGGGCAGCGCGGTCGGATCCGCGAGACCGATGTCCTCGCTCGCCGAGATCATCAGGCGCCGGGCGATGAACCGCGGGTCCTCACCGGCCTCGACCATGCGGGCGAGGTAGTGCAGGGCCGCGTCGACGTCGGAGCCGCGGATCGACTTGATCAGGGCGCTGGCGACGTCGTAGTGCTGGTCGCCGTCCCGGTCGTACTTCACCGCCGCCCGGTCGACCGTCTCCTCGAGGGTGGCGAGGGTGATCTCGGGTTCGCCCTTCGCGAGGGCCGCCCCGGCCGCCGCCTCCAGGGCCGTCAGCGCCCGGCGGGCGTCGCCGCCCGCGATCCGCAGGAGGTGGGACTCGGCGTCCTCGGGCAGCGTCACCGCGCCGGTCAGACCGCGCTCGTCGGCGACCGCCCGCTTCAGCAGGCCCCGGATGTCGTCGTCGGTGAGCGGCTCCAGGGTGAGGAGCAAGGAGCGGGACAGCAGCGGGGAGATCACCGAGAAGTACGGGTTCTCGGTGGTGGCGGCGATGAGAGTGACCCAGCGGTTCTCGACGGCCGGCAGCAGCGAGTCCTGCTGGGCCTTGCTGAAGCGGTGGATCTCGTCCAGGAAGAGCACCGTCTCCTTGCCGAAGCCCCCGGCCGCGCGGCGGGCGCCGTCGATGACCGCGCGCACCTCCTTGACGCCCGCGGTGATCGCGGACAGCTCCACGAACCGCTTGTTGGTGGCCTTGGAGACGACGTACGCCAGTGTCGTCTTCCCGGTGCCGGGAGGACCCCAGAGGATCACGGACGAGGCACCCGCCGGACCCCCGGCGCCCTCGCCGACCAGGCGGCGCAGCGGTGACCCTGGCTTCAGCAGGTGCTGCTGGCCGACGACTTCGTCCAGGGTGCGCGGGCGCATGCGGACCGCCAGGGGACTGCTGGACGGGTCCTTCTCCTGGCGTTCTTCGGCTGCGGCGGTAAAGAGGTCGGGCTCCACGTCATGCAGCCTATGCCAGGGCACTGACAGTGCGGGTGGGGCCGGGGTAGCCGGTCAGCCGGTCCAGAAGTGCCACCAGCGGGTCAGGATCAGCATCCC
>NZ_BAAASR010000054.1:0-820 GCF_039532985.1 Streptomyces gobitricini
GGCCGACCGGCACGGTAACGTCGTCGTGGTCTCCACCCGCGACTGCTCGCTGCAGCGCCGTCACCAGAAGCTGGTCGAGGAAGCCCCCGCGCCGTTCCTCACCCCCGAGCAGAACGCCCAGCTGTACGCCGCGTCCAAGGCCATCCTGAAGGAGGCCGGCTACGTCGGCGCCGGGACCGTGGAGTTCCTCGTCGGCCTCGACGGCACGATCTCCTTCCTGGAGGTCAACACCCGCCTGCAGGTCGAACACCCCGTCACCGAGGAAGTCACCGGCATCGACCTGGTGCGGGAGATGTTCCGGATCGCCGACGGTGAGGAACTGGGCTACGACGACCCGCCGGTACGCGGTCACTCCTTCGAGTTCCGTATCAACGGCGAGGACCCGGGCCGTAACTTCCTGCCCGCCCCCGGCACCGTCACCACCTTCGCCCCGCCCACGGGCCCCGGTGTCCGGCTGGACGCGGGCGTGGAGTCCGGCAGCGTCATCGGCCCCGCCTGGGACTCGCTGCTGGCCAAGCTGGTCGTCACCGGCGCCACCCGTGAGCAGGCGCTCCAGCGGGCCGCCCGCGCGCTGGCGGAGTTCACCGTGGAGGGCATGGCCACCGCCATCCCCTTCCACCGCGCGGTCGTGGCCGACCCGGCGTTCACCGCCGACCCGTTCCGTGTCCACACCCGCTGGATCGAGACCGAGTTCGTCAACGACATCAAGCCCTTCACCGCCCCCACCGACACCGACACCGACGACGAACCCGGCCGCGAGACCGTCGTCGTCGAAGTCGGCGGCAAGCGCCTGGAGGTCTCCCTGCCCTCCTCCCTGGGC
>NZ_BAAASR010000055.1:0-1275 GCF_039532985.1 Streptomyces gobitricini
TCTCTGCGGCCACCCCCAGCTCGAGCAGCAAGTGCTCTCACCAGTGATGGCCCCCCTTCTCCCGAAGTTACGGGGGCATTTTGCCGAGTTCCTTAACCATAGTTCACCCGAACGCCTCGGTATTCTCTACCTGACCACCTGAGTCGGTTTAGGGTACGGGCCGCCATGAAACTCGCTAGAGGCTTTTCTCGACAGCATAGGATCATCCACTTCACCACAATCGGCTCGGCATCAGGTCTCAGCCTCAATGTGTGACGGATTTGCCTATCACACGGCCTACACCCTTACCCCGGGACAACCACCGCCCGGGCTGGACTACCTTCCTGCGTCACCCCATCGCTTACCTACTACAGGTCTGGTCCGTCGGCTCCACCACTCCCCTACACTCCGAAGAGCTCAGGGCGGCTTCACGGACTTAGCATCGCCTGGTTCGATACTGGGCGTTTCAAAGCGGGTACCGGAATATCAACCGGTTGTCCATCGACTACGCCTGTCGGCCTCGCCTTAGGTCCCGACTTACCCTGGGCAGATCAGCTTGACCCAGGAACCCTTAGTCAATCGGCGCACACGTTTCTCACGTGTGTATCGCTACTCATGCCTGCATTCTCACTCGTGAACCGTCCACAACTCGCTTCCGCGGCTGCTTCACCCGGCACACGACGCTCCCCTACCCATCACAGCGGGCGTTGGCCCTCATGCTGCAATGACACGACTTCGGCGGTACGCTTGAGCCCCGCTACATTGTCGGCGCGGAATCACTTGACCAGTGAGCTATTACGCACTCTTTCAAGGGTGGCTGCTTCTAAGCCAACCTCCTGGTTGTCTCTGCGACTCCACATCCTTTCCCACTTAGCGTACGCTTAGGGGCCTTAGTCGATGCTCTGGGCTGTTTCCCTCTCGACCATGGAGCTTATCCCCCACAGTCTCACTGCCGCGCTCTCACTTACCGGCATTCGGAGTTTGGCTAAGGTCAGTAACCCGGTAGGGCCCATCGCCTATCCAGTGCTCTACCTCCGGCAAGAAACACACGACGCTGCACCTAAATGCATTTCGGGGAGAACCAGCTATCACGGAGTTTGATTGGCCTTTCACCCCTAACCACAGGTCATCCCCCAGGTTTTCAACCCTGGTGGGTTCGGTCCTCCACGAAGTCTTACCTCCGCTTCAACCTGCCCATGGCTAGATCACTCCGCTTCGGGTCTTGAGCGCGCTACTAAATCGCCCTGTTCGGACTCGCTTTCGCTACGGCTTCCCCACACGGGTTAACCTCGCAAC
>NZ_BAAASR010000056.1:0-528 GCF_039532985.1 Streptomyces gobitricini
TGGGCTTCCATATCCGGCCTATCAACCCAGTCGTCTACTGGGAGCCTTACCCTCTCAAGGAGGTGGGAATACTCATCTCGAAGCAGGCTTCCCGCTTAGATGCTTTCAGCGGTTATCCCTCCCGAACGTAGCCAACCAGCCATGCCCTTGGCAGGACAACTGGCACACCAGAGGTTCGTCCGTCCCGGTCCTCTCGTACTAGGGACAGCCCTTCTCAATATTCCTACGCGCACAGCGGATAGGGACCGAACTGTCTCACGACGTTCTAAACCCAGCTCGCGTACCGCTTTAATGGGCGAACAGCCCAACCCTTGGGACCGACTCCAGCCCCAGGATGCGACGAGCCGACATCGAGGTGCCAAACCATCCCGTCGATATGGACTCTTGGGGAAGATCAGCCTGTTATCCCCGGGGTACCTTTTATCCGTTGAGCGACGGCGCTTCCACAAGCCACCGCCGGATCACTAGTCCCGACTTTCGTCCCTGCTCGACCCGTCGGTCTCACAGTCAAGCTCCCTTGTGCACTTA
>NZ_BAAASR010000057.1:0-587 GCF_039532985.1 Streptomyces gobitricini
GGCGGCAGGTGCCGCCGTTGTTCGGGCCGGCCTGGCCGACGGTCTACCGGAGGTTCGCCCGCTGGAGCAAGGACAGAGTCTGGGCCCGTCTGCATCGGGTCATCCTGGATGAGCTCGGCGCCCGGGGAGAGCTGGACTGGTCGCGTTTCGCTATCGACTCGGTGAGTGTCCGGGCCCTCAAAGGGGGCTTTTGACCGGACCGAATCCGACCGATCGCGGCAAGAAGGGATCGAAGATCCACCTCGTCACCGACCGGTCCGGCCTGCCGGTCGCGGTCGCCATCTCGGCGGCCAACACCCATGACAGTCTCGCTCTGCAGCCGCTCGTCGCGTCGATACCGCCGATCCGCAGCCGTCGCGGTCCCCGCCGCCGACGGCCCGACAAGCTCCACGGGGACAAGGGCTACGACTACTCTCACCTGCGGCGATGGCTTCGTTCTCGCGGCATCACACCCCGGATCGCCCGTCGAGGGATCGAGGCATCACAGCGACTGGGACGCCATCGATGGGTCATCGAGCGGACCATCTCCTGGCTGGCCGGCTGTCGCCGGCTACACCGCCGCTACGAGCGCAAGCCCGAACACTTCC
>NZ_BAAASR010000058.1:0-763 GCF_039532985.1 Streptomyces gobitricini
GAGCGTCGAGCTGGAGTCCTCCGACGGTCACAACGACACGATGCTCGACCCCGAGCAGCGCATCTGGGGCTTCGAGACCAACTTCGGCGGCCTGGCGGAGATCGCGCTGGTCAAGTCCAACCAGCTGATGCCCAAGCCGGACCACCTCAGCTGGGAGGAGGCGGCGGCGCCGGGCCTGGTGAACTCCACCGCCTACCGCCAGCTGGTCTCCCGCAACGGCGCCGGGATGAAGCAGGGCGACAACGTGCTCATCTGGGGCGCGAGCGGTGGCCTCGGCTCGTACGCGACGCAGTTCGCCCTGGCCGGCGGCGCCAACCCGATCTGTGTGGTCTCCAGCGAGCAGAAGGCGGACATCTGCCGCTCGATGGGCGCCGAGGCGATCATCGACCGCAGCGCCGAGGGCTACAAGTTCTGGAAGGACGAGCGCACCCAGGACCCCAAGGAGTGGAAGCGCTTCGGCAAGCGCATCCGCGAGTTCACCGGCGGCGAGGACATCGACATCGTCTTCGAGCACCCCGGCCGCGAGACCTTCGGCGCGTCCGTGTACGTCACCCGCAAGGGCGGCACCATCACCACCTGCGCGTCCACCTCGGGGTACATGCACGAGTACGACAACCGCTACCTGTGGATGTCGCTGAAGCGGATCATCGGCTCGCACTTCGCGAACTACCGCGAGGCGTGGGAGGCCAACCGCCTGATCGCCAAGGGCAAGATCCACCCCACGCTGTCGAAGGTGTACTCCCTGGAGGACACCGGCCAGGCC